>JAZUGF010000158.1:0-15123 GCA_045641065.1 Paludibacteraceae bacterium
CAAAAGGAAATGGCAGAGAGAATGGCCGCCAAGGAAGGCAGCAAGACTTACGGCATTTTGAGCGTCTTGATGCAGGCTTGGTACGATATTGACTATTTGATTACCGTTCACGAAAATGTGTTCAATCCGCCGCCAAAGGTGAAATCGGCAGTCATCAAGATGAGGCGCAACGCCACCGCCGACTTGGGCTGCGATGAAAAACTTTTCGTGACCATCGTAAAGCAATCCTTCAACCAGCGCCGCAAGACCATGCGCAACTCGCTTCGTTCATTGCTTCGACCGGAAATCATTGAAAATGAAGTCTTTGACAAACGCCCCGAACAGCTTTCGGTGAGAGAATTCATCGATTTGACGAATTTGATTGGGGAAAATGCTAATTTTGCATAGAATTAATGCACGACAAAAGAAATCAGCATTCCCATTGGTTTTAGAATTGTGCAAACGTGTTTGCATAATTTGACATGAAGAAATAATGAGAAATAGAAACCCAAAAAGAATTGTTTAACCTACAAAACGGAAAATAACAGACAAAAATAAGAATTAATTAAAATACTATAAAACAAAGCATTAGCTATTATTCGCGTTCAAAACAAAAAAGCCTGAGAAACTGATTTGATTTGAAAATCGGATAGCAATGTTCACGGAGACGCTTGATTGCGACTCCGCATCTCTACTTATATATGTTGATGCTCGCACCGTTAGGATGTGGGCTTCTATAAGTAGAGGCGGGGTTTCTTCTCAGGCTTCCCCGTGAACGCGAGTAGAAAGGTCCGCACCTTTCTTTTTGCCGATATGAGATTGATAGTAGTGCGAAAATAGTACGAAATTCATCACATAAACCAAGATTAAACAATTCATCTTTCAAAGCCATCGAAAAATCGATGGCTTTTGTTATAAATTGTTTCTTGATACAAAATTCAAATTGCCATTTTGAAAAATGCATCAAAAATTCAAAATGGCATTTTGAAAATCGTAAGATAATAAAAGCCACCTCATTTCTTCGGTGGCTTCTTATTTTACCTCAACAGCGTAAAATGGCCTGAATATACCTTATCTATATCCTGAATATTGATTTCATACCAATAGTCAGTTGTCGGCATCTTACTTCCATTGTAATTACCATCCCAGTCGTCATTGTCTCCTGCCTTATACCTAGCAAGAATTCTACCCCATCGGTCAAAAATTGTCACTTCTGCATCTGGATATCCGTCGGCCAAACCTTCGACCACAAATTTTTCATTCTCTCCATCTCCATTTGGAGTGATGAAGTATGGTATGATGATAGCTGGTGTATTAACAACGAAATTTCTCTCCGACTTGCATCCATATCTGTCTACAACCGTAAGTGTATGTTTCGCATAAGAAAGTCCACTACGGCGATTATTGTCGACGTCCGGATCATCAATTTTTCCGTCTATGATATACTTATAAGGTCCAGCATCGTTACTGTCGTCAATCTGAAATTCTACCGTCCTATGTGTTATTGAATCAACCTGTGTCACAACTGGCAAAGGAGTGACCTCAACAGTCTTGTCGACATCTATCTCACACAAGCCTCTTGTCATGTGAAGCGAGAACACTGCTGACCCAGCCTCTGGAACAAGTGAGATAATGGCATCACTGAATTTAGTTTTCTCGTATACCCACTCGTATTTATCTGCCCTATATGAAGATGCGTCAAGAGTTAAATTATCAAACTCGCATATCTGAGACGATGCTTTAATGCTTCCCTCAAATGGTTTATGTACTTCAACAGGAATAAAGAATGGAACAGCAGCACAATGCTGATTCTTAGCTATTACCTTGTATTGTCTAACAATAGGTGCTACCCCTGTACCATCGTAAACTGGAGTGAATGTCGCTCCTGTCATGTTTCCAGAAACTTCTCCTTCTGGATTATCACTCCAATCAAGTTCCTCTACATATGCATTAGGTGTAACATCTACTGTGACCGACGCTTCTCCATCTCCACAAACTGGAGAAACAAGAGTGTGTGTCAAATTAACAGGCTCATACACTTTCATTTGAAGCGGAGCAGGAAGTGTCACTTTCTGGTTACCAGCATCAGAATTATAAGTATATGTCACATTGTATGTAGCGTCTGATCTAGGACTTATTTCTGCCACTAATTTTCCATCCTTATTCTGAAAAGTCAAGTTTTTGTGACTTCCATTTGCAACGGTTTCAGTCACAACAATGAGAGGATCAGGATGTAAAATATTTCCTGTACCTGTTGTATCAATGATAAGTTGGTGAGTCTCACCCTTACACATGTAATTCTCATCAAGTTCTGCTGTCATTTTTAGTCTGGCTTCCACCAACACTACGATATCAGTGTCTGCTTTACAATATAAATCATTTTTAGCAGTCACATGAATATTATAATCACGAGTCACTGCAGGAATAGTCAACGATGTTCCACTATTTGAGTAACCAGTCCACTCTACTCCATCTGCAATATCAGTTGGGGAAGCAGGTGTAGTGAATCCAACATTAATAGAAAGAGGTTCTCCGTTAATCACTTCGTATTTATCCTTGAATGATGTCTTGTTAAATTTAGCATAAGGTTTTACGACAAGTGGATCTCCGTTATCTATTAATCCATCAAATCTACATCCTTCACTAAATAGAGAGAATGAATACACACCACTATCAGAAACTTTGGCAGCATCAAGTGCTAAACTTGTTCCTGTCTCATTTGGAATCTTCCTTCCATTAAGTTGCCATTCAATTATTGTATTGGAAGGCCCTTTTAGATCAACTATTTGAGCCCACCATTCCTCATTCTCACAGATTGTCAAAACAGAATTATTAGACTTAGCACTAACACTCTTGTCAACAATCTTAAATGAGAATTTTGTAGGACATTCGTTAATATACGACACGGTGTAGTTTCCGGCTCCGAGGTTTTCCAATTTTGTAGTTCCAGCAGTCTCATTAGAGAATGTACCAGAACCTGTTTCTGTTCCAGACAAAGTATATGAACCACCATTCTTATTGACCACGTCAGACAAGTCTACAGTAACATCTCCTCCACAAGAGTTGAATGACAAGTTGTTTGCAGAAATCACATCTGACAATGGCTTTGAATTGTTAGGTTCTGTGAACTTTATGTTTCCTTCAAGATGACCATCTCCTACGACAATTTCCTTATCAGCCTTTACGCTACAAGCCGCACTTGAGACCTCCACCGTCACTTTCATCAAATCACCAGGATTATTAAGTCCGGCAGATCCAGTGTTATATGAATCCGTTTTTGACTTAGTATTATTCAAGTTATTTGACCAAGAATACTTAAGATCGGATTCTGCAAGGCCACCTCCTAATGTAAGTTCAAGGCCAAAATCAACCCCTACATTTGGACAAGTCTTATCTTCTCCTGTAATTTTAGCCTTCAACTCATGAAAAACTACATTAAGAGTTTCTTCTCCAGACGAACAAGTCTGCTCATCCGCCTCTCCTTTATTGATAACATACGACCCAATCACCTTATACACTCCGGCTTCTTTCACATCTTCAGGATCGGCTATCAAAGATCCATTATCAAAGTGAACTTCACAATCCTCAATACTTATATTGAACATCTTTTTCAAATTCTGACTTTCACCCAAACACTTTGGAGCAGTTTCAACAGCTGTAAGTTTAGGATTTGAGTAGACGGTCACAGTCAACGATACAGGTGCACTCTCTGCTGCAGGATTGGATTTCAAACGTTGACGTACATGATAAATGTATTTCTTCGTTTTCTCAGTTGCAGATGCTTTCTGATTAGAAGGCGACAACTCAATCTTGCTAAACTCAAGAGATTCATCAATAGTACCGTCATCTTTACTTTTATACCAAACCAACTCAAAGTCAGACGCTGGATTTCCTCCATCAACACCATTTGTCGTTGCCACAAGAGTATCTTTCAATAATGGAGAATTCTCACATACTGAAATATCTTTTACTATTGGTGCAGGGTAACCAGAAACAATGATTGAAACTGGCACAAATGCACTTTCACAACCAAGCTCATTTACCTGCTTAATCTTATATGGTTTTGTCAAGTTTCCGTACAAACCAACTACTTCAGCTGGAGTTGGAGTTGCTGCAGCCTCATCTATAGGTCCAGTTTCATTATCATTATACCATACGATCTTACAATTTGCATCATAAACAATAGCATTTGGTGCTTTTAGTGTTGGTTTTAATGCATTTCCGCTCTCCACTTCTGTTTTCAAATATGTGATAGGGCTTGCAGTTGGATTAGCGACACTCTGTACAGTCACCTTAAACTCCGTCATGTTTCCACGACAGCCTGTCTTCAAATCATTCAATGCATACCAGAATGATTTTGGTGATTCTCCTTGCGTCACATTTCCGACGACAGGTTCTTGAATAGAGTTTGCTCTAACTGAATCAGCACCGTCGTACCAATCTATTTTGAAACCTTCAATAGTCATTTTCGGTTCATCCTCTGCCTTCAATGTTCCTTCGCAGAACTCCTTAGGATATGCCAATGTATCTGTAGGAAGTTTTCCCGCAACGACGTGGATACTATCCCATCTCCAGCACACCTTTCCATCTTCATTAGGGAATTCCTTATCCTGCACCAACAGATAATACCAATCGGCATCATCCCACTTCACATTATACGAAGAGACGCGATTAGCAGATCCAGGACCTGCAACTCCAGATGCATCCTTAGAACCTTTATGCCACGACGCTACATACTGGCGAGGCTCATTATTAGTTCCTGCACTGATACCCATAGCACTTGGATTAGCAGGCATAAACTTCTCTGTAGTAAGATTAGCAACGTCGCCAGGACAAAGAATCACTTCTTTCTCTTGATTAGCATTTGTAGGAATTGTAGACGAATCAACTAATTTTATCAAAGCCTTCTCTACCGGTTCACATGCGTCACAATTCATTGCAACTTCAACAGGAATAGTAGAGAATGAGACATTTCTACATGGGCTCATCTCGTCCAACGTCTCCCATAATGCACGCTGATCCTTTAGATAATTGAACTCTCCAATCACAACACGGAATCGGACTTTTTGATTTTTTTCAACACCAGTGAAAGCGAAATGAGTTGCAGGATTTTGAATAGGATATTCATCCTCATCCTGAACTTCTCCTAAATCGTTCCAATCTTCGCTTGGATCAAATGATGGATCACTTGGATCTTTGTATGTATACTGGAAAAGATATCCAGCAACCGGTTTTTCAAAATATCCTTTGGCTCTAACCTGAGCTTTCAAGACAAGTTCATCTCCAGTACATAAATTCAACAAATCATTACTACTGCTCGACGCTACAACCTCTACCTTTGGAGGAGTACAAACACGGAATGCAATGTCATCCAATGCGATATCTCCACGTTGAGCATCTTTATAATCATCTTCTTTACTGATAATCTGGATCTTAACAGAATCAACACCTACTGGCAACTTAAATTCATAATTGTTTCTCGGCTCTACCCACCCCACTTTATCCAAAACGTAAGTGTCTTCAATAGGAGAACCATCAGCCATAATCACATCGTTTGTCTTAGCATCAACAAGGCGGACCTGAATAGTGGCATTAGTAGTAAATCCTGAATTTGGCTTTGTGTTGATCGCACCTACAGCGGCAGAGAAGGAAATAAGACGCTCTGGACACAAATCCCTAATCACCTGTTCATAGACGACCTTGTCCAACCATCCGTCGCCCTTCATATCTATTTCCAAGAACGCTCCTCCCTTTTCACCTGATGCATCAAACATAGTAGCAGGATTATTGTAAGCGTTCTCAGTAGCAATTGCGTAAGCTCCTTTACGGAAATTTGTTCCCGAATACTTTAACTCCTTTGCAAATGCAGATCCATTATTCAACTGGTCATCAATACTATATCCGTGATTACCAGTTCCTACCAATATTTCTTTTGCCTTGACAGTTTGCTCTTGTCCGTTTTTATCTACATAATAATATGTGTTACCAGAGAATCTTCCAAAATCATCCACATAAATATCAGTCAACGACATATAATTACCCGCTCCATCATCACAACACTCTCCCACCGATAATTTGTATGTTGAAGTGGATACACATCCATCAGGAGTAGTCACAGTACAAGAAATAGTGTAATTATCTGGTTTTGGAGGAAAGAACATCATAGATTCATCCTCTGAAGATGCTCCGGAACTCGTTTCTTTCCAAGAATAAGTAGTTCCTTGTGGGAATTCTGAATTCAATCTCAAAACCGCAGGCATTTGTGGACATGGATTTCCCACAACTCTTATTACCGGTTCAAACTCACCTTCTATTCTTAAATTATCCAATGCTAATGGACCGAAATCAGCATTTGTTCCTGCAAAATAGAATGTCACATCACCTGTATTGTCAGCCTTTGCAGTCAAAGTCAACGTTTGAGACTCGCCCCACTCAAGCTTATTGGTTGTCTTTCTATTTCCTGCACCTCCAATCATTCCCATACCTCCAGGTTGGGATGTGCTTACGCTTAGCTGTGGAGCCGGTGCAGAAAAGGTTCCTGATCCGGTATAGCTTAACTTTCTTCCAAGCTTAATCTCTTTCACTTGATCTCTAGGATTGGTAACCCCTTCATTCATAATCTCCAACGCTCTTTCCAAATTATCGGGAGATAGAAGATTATACACGTCGACGGTAAGAGTGACGGTTGAACCTGGAGTTAATCCAGATACCGAATATGACAATACGGATACATTCTGTCCATTACCATATAAGACAAACTGATTTGATCCACTTCCTTCGTTTAGATACGGACTGATTGTTCGTGGGTTAGCGACTATACCACCGAAACCTTTATTGGTATTGCTAATGTTTTTTGTAAGGAAGTCGTCCCATTGGGCTGTCAAAGTAGCAGAAGAGGAGATGGTACTAGATGCCATTCCAACAATTGTGGCAGCATCAACGCCAGAGGAGTAATCACATGATCCCCCACATTCGTTCTTTAGGAGCTTGTCTACGTCTTTATTAAACCACCCGTCTCCATCATTGGATAACGACGGATTGAATAAAGAATTTGACGTTTCAAAATCGGACCCTCCAACAACACAACTGGCTGCAAAAGCCTCAACAGCATTTAATAATACAATGCTGCATACCAGACTAAATATACTATTTCTCATAATGTCTTACATTCAATATAATAATATATATAATAATGTGTTAGTACAAATTTAAATTGAATGCGCGTTTTCTAGATTGATGCACCTAAAGTAGTATTTTTTTTCATATCTTATTCACTTTTATCACTTTTTATTCAAAAAACTATAATTTTGCAACTGTGAAGTTTATATTTTCACCATTTTGCAATGAAAACTACAACACTATTCGCATCACTTGCCATCTCTGTTTCTATTTCTGCAGAGACCTTATCATACACCAGTTTCAAATCAGCAGAAGCCGGCAAACCGTTTATGCTTGAGAATTGGAAACAAGTAGGATTCCAATCTGGGTCTTGGGACAATGGTTTGGAAAACAGAACACTAATTGACACTACATATTATAAATCAGATGGCAAATCTCTACGAGTTGAATATACACAAGGAGGTGTTGGTCCATCAGAGACAGGAGCTCAAGTAGAGTTGAAAATCACTCCACGTGATGAAGCATACATGTCATATTGGATGCGATTCTCCGACAATTTCAGTTTTGGAACAACAAACAAAGGTGGAAAATTACCTGGATTGAGTGGAGGCAGCAACTGTTCAGGAGGCGATTCATGTGATGGAACAAACGGATTTTCTGCACGATTCATGTGGAGAAAAGAAGGAAATATTGTGTTATATCTATACCACATGGACAAGCCATCAAAATGGGGTGAAGATTATCAGTTGAAATATCCAGATGGAAGTGATGTAGTGTTTGAAAGAGGCAAATGGTACAAGATTGAGGAAAGAGTAAAAATCAATTCTTCTGGAGATGCTCACGACGGTGAAGTCCAGGCTTGGGTGGATGGCAAAGAGGTGCTATCGATTAACGGACTTAGATTCACTACAAATGGAGACAACGTTGATAAATTATACTTTTCTACATTCCATGGTGGCAACGACCAAACATGGGTTCCAACTGAGACTTGCCACATCTGGTATGACGACATCCGAATTGGCACTGACCGTGAAGAAGTGACTGCTGTTGAGCCAGTCGGTCCAGCAGAAGTGCCAAGTGACATGTTCCTAGTTTATAGGAAAGGAAGTAAAGTTGTAATTGTAGCAGACAATATCATAAAAGAAGTTGTGGTGCTAAAAGCGAATGGAAAATTGAAGACATTCAGTGATCCCAAAGTAATTGACAACCGTTGGGAATTCACATTACATTCTAAAGAGCCGTTGATAATACAGGTAGAGACAATTGATGGAAAAAAGATGACGCAGAAGTTGATTTATTGATGCATACATTCAACATTTCTAATTCAGCATTCATCATTTAGCATTTAGCATTATTATATATCCCCGAAAAAGTGTAATTTTGCAGTTCAGAAGAGAAGAAGGGTCTGTCGCTGGCGTCCTTGAGGCGTCAGAGGAAAGTCCGGGCAACACAGAGCGACCATGCTTCCTAACGGGAAGTCTTTCGTGAGAGAGAATGTACGGTAACAGAAATATACCGCTGCTTTCGGGCAGTAAGGGTGAAATGGCGGGGTAAGAGCCCACCGGTCGTGTGGCGACACGCGGCGTCACTATCGGTCATGGGTTGCAAGATCATGTATACCGACGCTTGAGGGCTGCTCGTCCGAGTCGGAGGGTAGATTGCTAGAGGTGTGTGGTGACACGCATCGTAGATAAATGGCAGACGCACGCCCCGTTCTTAAAGATGGGTCCGTGGCACATAACCCGGCTTATACTTCCTCTCTTCTTTTTTTCTAAACCAGCTAATCCTGCAATATTTTGGAAACTAAAGCTCAAGAGATAATCAACACTATAAAAAACGAGGTAGTCTCATTCCTAAAAGATCCAGAAGAGACAATCTACAGGACAATCAATCTTCTACTTAAAGGCAGTGAAATAAGAGGAATCGGTTGGATATTTCAATTGGTTGCGACGGTACTGTTGTGCTTCGTCGGATTCAAGCAGAAGTCAATCGGACAAAAAGCTAAGGTCTTGACATACCATTCCGTCTTCTCTATGATTCCAGTGTTTGCATTCGTCATTGCAATTGCTAAAGGATTCGGTGGATTCGACGAACAAATCATTGCCTTGATCAACGAATATGTGGGAGAGAATTCCGACAAGGTAATGCAGCTCTACAATACAGCCCAAAAGCAGTTGGAATACTCTCAGGGAGGTGTAATTTTAGGATTAGGCATCATCTTCCTTATGTTCTCTGTCTATAGTATCTTCTCTGAGGTGGAATCCTTTTTCAACGACATCTGGAGAGTGAAGCAATCAAGAAGTTTCATTCGACGTGCGTCAAACTATATTGCGTCGCTATTCATTATAACTATACTTTTGATCTGCAGCGTTGGCTTGAAGGTTTACACAGATGAACTCGAAGGCATACTTGGAATTATCGTCAAATGGGGTTCTCCATGGATTGCTACATTCCTAATGTTTCTGTCGCTTTATACAGGTATTCCCAACACCCGCGTCAGAACAAAAATGGCAATGATAGCCGCTTTTATTGCGAGTTTGGCATTCTTGGTTCTTTACTTCATCTTTACAACAATCATGTTCAACGCCGCAAGCTACAACAGAGTTTACGGAAGTATCGCAATAATCGTGCTAGGATTGATGTTTGTCAATTACTTCTGGGTGATCACGTTGAGTGGAGCTGAACTAAGTTTCTCGATGCAGAGTGATGGCAACCTAACATTTATCTCGGTCAATGATCATAACAAGTCTGAATACGAAAACGATCTAAACAGATTAAGAATAGCCTCATCCATCTACAGACGATTCAGCGAGGCAAAAGATGGCAAAATGAGCTATTCAGAAGTAAAGACGTTAAGCGAAGAATGTGGGCTATCTTCACATCAGGTGATGGATTATTTAGAGAAATTACGTGCGGCAGGAATCGTGAGCCACGTACAGATAGAGGCAAGTGAAGATTGCTTCCAACCTGCAATGCCTGTGGAGCAGATGACTATGCGATTATTCTTCTCTAAGATCCATTCCGTCGACTTCAAGATTGATGCAAATAAAGAAAGCGATATAATCAAGCATTTCAACAATTACGTCGCCAATATTGAAAATGCCACAAGCGATATGCTGATTAAAGATCTGATTTAATTTGATCGAATGGGATTCCAACACACGCTTCCGACACACGCAATCCGACACTGCTGAGCAGGAATCGGCTACCCGTCAATTCGTGAAAAGTCCTCCGGACTACTAACGCTGATGAAACACACCTATTTTACACAGACGTTGGAGTCCCCACACAATCAGGTCCAGCGGACCTAACACGAAGTGAATGGTAGCCGATTCCATTATTCGGTCGGAGACTGAATAAATGGTGTCGGTTTAAATGATTTCCGAATCCAAAACAAATTTGTGTCGATTTCATTTTTTCGTTTTTAATTACAACGTATAAATCAAATTTGAATTCGCAGAAATTTTGCGTTGATTTTACATATTAATTTACAAAATTTGATAAAAAAGGCGCCACATCAACTGTGACGCCTTTGATTTTGATATGTAGAATCAGATTAGAAAACCTGAATCTCCACTCGTCTGTTCTTCTCTGGAATATCGCTGATTGGCTTAGATGATCCCATACCCTGGTAAGACAAACGGCTTCCGTCGATACCCTGCTTCTCAATGTAATCAGTAACGGCTTTAGCACGCTCCTTTGAAAGAGGAATATTGATCTCATCTGTGCCATCTGTACTTGTATGACCAACAACCTTAATCTTCTTATCTGGATTCTCCTTCAAGTATTTTACGATACCATCAAGAGCATTCTTTGAACTTGGATCCAACTCTGCACTTCCAACCTCGAAGTTGATGTTGTCAAAGCTTGATGACATTCCCTTCTCCAAGTTATCAGCAATTGCCTTTGCAATCTCATCTACAGTCTCAGCAGTTACGATAGCATCCTTGATTGAATCACGTGCTGATGCCAAGCTGTCTGCAAATGCCTTAGCACGGAAAATAGAATCCTGATACAAGCTGTCTCTTACAAATTCTGCTCTATCCTTTGCAGCCTGAGCATTCTGCTGATTAATTAGAGCAACAGGCTCTCCACAAGAGAAATCCTTACCGTCGTTGCAAGCCTTCATCAAGAAGAAGCTGAATAGCAACAACATCAAGATTACAGGAATCCACTTACAGTTGCAAGATGCATTCTTGTCGTCACTTGAAACCTCTTTCACCTCTTTCTTCTGATTTACTGGCAAAGACGCTGCAGCTGCCATAATTGGTTCAGCAACGTCATTATGATTATCTGCAGGCTCAATATTGCTTCCTAGAGAACGATTCTCAACCTTCTCATCTGCCTTAGTTGCTGCAATTGGAGCTCCACTGCCAATTCTTAATGTATTAAGTTCATTCTGAGCTGTTTCAACATCATAGTTATCCAAACCTTCCAACCAGAAGCTTCCTCTTTCGCCTGGACGAGATGTCTTGCTGAACTCAGCAACTTCGATTCCGTACTGTTTAGCGTGTGCCACTACTCTGTTGAAGTCTGCGTTAGGCCAAGCTTCAATCATAGCTAACTCTGTACCGTCAGCCAAGAAGATAGTCTCATCATCACGCTCAAAATATCTCTTCTCGTAGTTTTTAACGTTGTCCTTATCTCTAACATCAAGGAATAAAGACTCTTTAGCTGCTGTGCTTAGGCTTGCTGGGAATGCCTTATCCAACTCCTCTTTTGTTGTTTTTGGATTAAGCACCAAGTATGCCTCAACGATGCCCAACACGGTACGGCTCTGCGCTCTACCGTGAACTTTTATTTTGCTATCCATATAATGTTTTTTTGTAATCTTTGATTTATTCTTAATTACAAAAATATAAAAAGAATTGATAACTTTGTAGAAATTTTCAAATTTATAGATAACTATGGCTGTTAGAGCAGAAGAGGCAATCGAAACAGAGCAGATTGAAGTTTACGGAGCGAGAGTCCATAATCTAAAAAATATTGACGTATCCATTCCACGCAACAAGTTGACGGTGATCACCGGACTTAGTGGCAGTGGTAAGTCGTCGCTTGCTTTCGACACTATCTTCGCTGAAGGCCAACGCAGATATATTGAAACGTTTTCTGCTTATGCCCGCAATTTCTTGGGAAATGTGGAGCGTCCAGACGTGGATAAGATCACTGGATTGAGCCCAGTAATCTCCATCGAGCAGAAAACAACCAACAAGAATCCTCGTTCTACCGTCGGAACAACAACTGAGATCTACGACTTCCTTCGTCTTCTTTTCGCAAGAGCCGGAGAAGCTTTCTCGTATGAGACAGGCGAGAAGATGGTGAAATACAGCGAGGAGCAAATCCTAAATCTTATTGAAACCGATTATGCTGGCGACGGAATTATCATTTTAGCTCCAGTTGTAAAAGCCAGAAAAGGTCACTACAAAGAGTTGTTTGAGCAGATTCGCAAAAAGGGATTCCATAATGTCCGTGTCGACGGTGAGATCCAGCCAATCACGCTTGGAATGAAAGTCGACCGTTACAAGAATCACAATATTGAGATTGAAATCGACAAGTTGATGGTACAGGCTAAAGACGCTCACAGAATCCGTGAGTCGGTACGCTTGGCTATGAAACTTGGTGAAGGCGAGGTTATGATCGTGCGACGTGGGGAAGAAGCAGCCCGTCATTTCAGCCGTCACTTGATGTGCCCTACTTCGGGTATCTCATACGCAGAACCAGCCCCTCACAATTTCTCTTTCAACTCACCTCACGGAGCATGTCCTCACTGTAAAGGGTTGGGTATGGTGACAACTGTGGATGTCGACAAGATTATTCCAGACAAAAGCATCAGCATCTATTCAGGTGGTATCGTGCCACTTGGCAAATATAAAAAGAATGTCTTCTTCTCTCAGCTTGAAGTGATTGCCGAGAAATACGGATTCACTTTGAAGGATCCAATTGCACAGATTCCAGAGGAGGCGTTGGATATCATTTTAAATGGTACTGACGAGTTGATTCAAGTGAAGAATGAGGCGACGGGAGTGGTCAGCCGTCCTCTTGGATTTGAAGGTGTGATGCAATATGTGGAGATGCAGCAGGAAGACGAAGCTTCAGCCACAGCACAGAAATGGGCATCTCAGTTTAGCAAAACCACCGTCTGCCCAGAGTGTCAAGGTCAGAGATTGAAGAGAGAGGCTTTACATTTCCGCATCAACGGAGTGAATATCGCTCAACTTTCTGAAATGGATCTGGCACAGTTGATGGAATGGTGTAAAACTGCAGAAGCAGGAATGAGCGACAAGCAGAAAGCCATTGCAAGTGAAATCTTGAAAGAGATCAGTACACGTATACAATTCTTGCTCGACGTCGGTTTGGAATACTTAAGTTTGAACCGTGCCAGCGTCACTCTTTCAGGTGGAGAGAGCCAGCGTATTCGTTTGGCAACACAGATCGGTTCACAACTTGTCAACGTACTTTACATTCTTGATGAGCCAAGCATTGGATTGCATCAGAGAGATAACATCCGACTAATCAACTCATTAAAGAGTCTACGTGATGTTGGCAACACAGTCATAGTTGTTGAGCACGATAAAGATATGATGCTTAACGCCGACCATATAGTCGACATCGGTCCCAAAGCAGGACGACTTGGTGGAGAGGTTGTTTTCTCCGGCACTCCCAAAGAGATGTTGAAGAAAGGCACAACCACAGCTCAATATTTGTCGGGAGATAGAAATATCCTTCCAAAAGAGACATTGCGTGAAGGTAACGGCAAAGTCATCACCCTATACGGAGCAAGAGGAAACAATTTGAAAGGAGCAACAGTGACATTCCCACTTGGAATGTTAGTTGTAGTGACTGGAGTGTCAGGCAGTGGCAAGAGTACACTTATCAACGACACATTGCAGCCAATTCTCAGTCAGAAATTCTACCGTTCATTGCAGGATCCACTTCCATACGATGCAATTGACGGAATTGAAAATATAGACAAGGTCATCAACGTCGACCAGACTCCTATTGGCCGCACACCACGCTCTAATCCAGCCACTTACACTGGAATCTTCTCTGATATCCGAGCATTGTTCGTGAATGCACCAGAGTCTAGGATCAGAGGATACAAGCCAGGACGATTCTCATTCAACGTCAAAGGCGGAAGATGTGAAGCATGTATGGGCAACGGATTCAAGACCATCGAGATGAATTTCTTGCCAGACGTGTTGACTCCATGTGAGGAGTGCCATGGAAAGAGATACAACCGTGAGACATTGGAGGTGCGATTCAAAGGAAAGAGCATTGCCGACGTGCTCGACATGACCATCAACATGGCAGTGGAATTCTTCGAGAATGTACCGACTATCTATCAGAAAGTCAAGACACTACAAGAGATTGGTTTGGGTTATATCAAACTAGGTCAGCCATCCACTACCCTATCAGGAGGTGAGAGTCAGCGTATCAAATTAGCTACAGAGTTGATCAAGAAAGATACCGGCCACACAATGTATATCTTGGATGAGCCAACAACCGGACTACACTTCGAGGATATCAAAGTATTGCTTGGAGTGTTGCAGAGACTTGTGGATAAAGGCAATACCGTCGTCGTGATCGAGCATAACTTGGATGTCATCAAAGTGGCGGATTATATTGTCGACATGGGACCTGGAGGAGGACGCAACGGAGGAAAGGTTGTTTGTTGCGGACGACCAAACGAAGTGGCAGCATGCGAAGAGAGTTTCACAGGCAAATTCTTGAAAGAGGAATTTGAGTGGATAGAGAAACATACCAAATAATCATAAAATACATTATTAATAGAGATGCAAACCGACATTTCCATAATAATTGCAGTCTACAACAACACGCAATGGTTGAAGATGATATACAACATGTTGCAGCAACAGACATATAAGAAGCTGTTTAAATTTTAGTGGAAAATTTTGTTAAGGATCAAAAAGCAGAAGGCTAATTGAATCATTGCGACAGAAGACTCAGAGTAAAATTCGTAATCAATAGTTAGTCTTCTAAAATTTTCAAGCCATGCAAACGAGC
>JAZUGF010000159.1:0-45519 GCA_045641065.1 Paludibacteraceae bacterium
CAATGCAAAGATGCAACAATGCAAAGATACAACAATGCAAAGATGCAACAATGCAAAGATGCAACAATACAAAGATACAACAATGCAAAGATGCAACAATGCAAAGATGCAACAATGCAAAGATGCAACAATGCAAAGATGCAACAATACAAAGATACAACAATGCAAAGATGCAACAATGCAAAGATGCAACAATGCAAAGATGCAACAATGCAAAGATACAACAATGCAACAATGCAAAGATGCAACAATACAAAGATGCAAAGATACAACAATGCAACAATGCAACCCCCAATTGTTCAGGCAAATGCTCTCCTCCCATAGTCCAATACCCAATATTTTTAATTCCAACAGACAAATTAGCGATTTTGCGACGTTCGATATAGATTTCCTCGTTTAGAAAACGAGACTTCGCCTACAGGTCGTTTTTGTCGGCATTTCAATTGTCGCATTTGCAAAGACAATCCATGACTGTGTCGTTTTGAATTATTCAGCGGATTCTATAAATGAATTCTGAGTATTTCTCTTTTTGCCTTTTATAGTCAATATCCTCCAAAATGGTTACTTAAAAAAAGAGATTCGGTATTGTCCCCAAGAAGAAATTTTGAACAAAAAGATTATAAAATACCCCCAAAAATGTTCTGCCCTCAAATACCCCCAAAATGCTTTTTTCGGAAAAAGTGCAAGATGTAGTTTTGGACGCCCACTTTGTGGAATCCAAAACTAAAAAAGAGGGCAAAAATTCAATTTTGCCCTCTTACTCAATTTGTTTTTCCTAATGGTAAATTTGAGAGAATTAGACAATCTCCAGAGTCGATTGTCAAACATGAAAATAGAGCCTTGTCGTCTATTTCTTACAAGAATCACTTTTTCTTACCTTTGTTTTTTTCTTGAACCATGAGCCAGATCTCCTTCAATCTGTTGTCAGTACTATTTTGAAGTTCTTTCATTTGATTGTCTAACAATTCAACAATATCAGCTGATATCTTATCATGATTGGCTCTCAAAATTTCATTCATTCGTTTATCTCTGATTGATTGAACTCTTTTTTTGACATATCCAGTCTCGTCTTCACTTGAAATTTTGTCATACACAGTCAATAACTCTTTCGGATTTTTAGCCGATTTGATGGATTCAAAGTATGATTTTGCTAACTCTTTTAAGTTTTCGTTGCCTTCTAATTCATAATATAAATTGCGAAGATTTATAAAAACTTGCTTGTCATCAAAATTTTTAAAGTCTGGAATCTGTCTTCCTTCTTTTTTTTCTCGCTTCACCGCATCCATATCAACATCAATATTGCAATGGAATACCTTATGATCGGATTCTTTTCCGAAGTCATCAGCGTATAATCCAACAAATTTTCCTTGCGAAAGTTGGGATATACGGCTTTGCGGAATCATATAATCTAGCTGTTCCGAGATAGAAATACTAGTTCCGCCATCGTTGATAGACATGGATTTCTTTTGCTGTTTGTTCTTTCCGAAGCGTTCGGATAGATTTTTGGCAGTTTCGTCAAACACCTGACCAGAGAAAACATTACCGATTGTCTTGATAATTTTGCTAGCTTCCTCTTTGCCATAAACAGCTTCAAGCTGGGAGAAGTCCTGAAATCCGAGACAAACTGCTATTTTATTTGATCTGGCAGTTGCGATTAGATTATCAAGACCCATGAAATAGATGGTTGGAAGCTCATCTACAATAATGGATAATTTAGCTTTATTTTGCTTGTTAGTAAGTTTAGTAACACGACCATTGAACAAACCAAGTGCCACACCATAAATTTTGTCATATTCGGGATTATTCCCAAGACAAAGTATTTTCGGCTCGTTTGGATTATTTAGATCAAGCGTAAAATCGTCTCCAGACAATGCCCAGTAAAGTCCATCAGAAATAAGATCTGTTATGGCAATTTGAATACTTGCCACCTGTCCTGACAACTGATCTACAGCTCCATTTTTCCAAGACTCAAAGAAATTTGACATTGAAGCCTTTAAGTCTAATGAATTGAGGGAATCCAAATGAGCATACATCAATGGAATCATTTTATCCATTGGCGAACATATAAGTTCAATAACATGAGGGAATGTACAATACTTTCCTCCTTCGGTTCTCGCCAAATACCATATAGCACATTTCAATAGAGATATGGCTGACTTTGCAAAGAAGTCTTGGTTTTTAATCCAGTCTTTCTGTAGATTAAGAGCAATGACTGTTGCGATTTCGACTGCCTGTGCCTGGTCTTCCAAAAACTCAGCCTTAATCGGATTGCATCTATGACTTTTGCGAGGATCATCGAAGTTGACAACGCAGATTTTAGGTTTGCATCCGTATCTTGTGACAAATTCTTTCTCGTTCCATATTGTATTGTTATAGACAATTTCTGATAGAGTAGGGAATTTATAGTCATAACAATACATACAATATCCTTTCTTTAGTTGTTGTCTGATCATTTGATTTATGATAGCAAATGATTTACCCGAACCAGGAGTACCCAAAACCATAGTCGCACGGAACGGATTTATGATATTGATCCATCCATGTCTAACCTCTTTCATATATTTGTAAATAGTGCGAAGATTTACACTGTCGTCAGTCTCTATAAGTTCTTCATTTTGCTTAAAAGCACTCTCTTCTATTTGATTGAATTCGTCTTCTCTATCTAATGTTTCATCCAAAGATGCTGTATAAACTGCACCTCCATATATGATTCCATAAAAACTACATATTAGTAATACTATATAGAATAAAGTAATTATTGGATGAGGAGACGGATTTCCATTATATATTGAATACACCAATAGCAATGGGTTAATAAAATATACGATGGATGTATATCCTATGATTTTTCTTCCCAAACTTTTGGTTGGAACAAACTCCTTCTTAAAAAATTTTAGCTTGTCTTTTTTAGGAGCAGTGTCCGAAATTATGATAAACAATGCCAATATAAAGTTGACAATAAGAGTAACATAAGGGTTGTCAAATAGCCATGCTACCTTTCCGATTTTCAGATAGACTATATAACAGATGTTAAAAAATGGATTTTGAAAATCTGCATGTAGAAAATCAAAACAAAACCAAGTGATGTTATATGCAAACATCACTAATATGATTAGCCAGAAAAAGGCTAACCATTTTCTAAAAACTTCATCATTTTCTTTCATATCGTATTTTATTTAGCATTTTTTTTGACGTGTCCGAATCTCTTGTTTTCTCCAAGATTTTCTGGTTCTTCTGAAAGCAGTTTGTATATCTGCTGAAGATCATTCTTTGATGCGAGCAGTTTATTTGCTAACACTGGGTTGTAGCTTGAAATTTTTGTTATTTCATATTCTATTTTTTTATGGTTATCTGTTCTAAAAGCAATGCTTATTTCATTCATTGCAGTGTACTTATTAGAAGGTATTCCCCAATTATTATAATGACGCATACGAATATCGTCATATATTGTTTGATAATTTATGTTATCTAACTGGGTGCGGTAATGCTCTTTAAGTTTAACGAATCCAAGTCTATTGACATCATCATATCTTCCAATATAATATTCCCTTGTCCCGTCAGGTTGGACTTTAGGGACAATAAGCAATCCATTTTGTCGCAAAATGTTTACCTGTATTGAAATGTCCTGGTTCTTATTAGCATTCAATAACTGGTCCACAAAATTCATAGTTATCTTTTTAGCAATATCACGTTTTTGTGACTCGTCAAGAAAATCGAAAACTAATGGTCGAGAATGAATATTGTCATATTTGATACCAACCAATCCATTCTTTATGTAATCTTCTATCATTCGCTTCTCTGATTTAGAAAACGATTTGACATCTGTAGCATTTATATTGTGACTCATGTCAAATTCGGATTCGTATCTAATCTTGTCGTTCTTGATGTGATAAAATGACTGCCCATTATACATGATATTGTACGATGCCAAGAATGCACCGATTTTATCATTAGCGATATTAAGTTGTCTTGCGATCTCGATTGTTGAGTTAACCTGATATTTGAAATACCCGATTTCTTTGTCTCTAATATTTTCAAGCTCGCCCTTCTTATAATTAATATAGTTGTCTATGCACTGGTCGACCAATTCAGGCAAATAACAATCTTTTATAAGAGTTTGTCGGAATATTTCTCTTTTAGAATCGATAGTCTCTATCATGTCTGACTCAAAGAAATAATTCTTTTTCTTGTCCTGGTCATATAGTAATCTCAATTCTTTTGAAATCAATTGCATCTGAAGATATCTTTCCGACGAAGACAACACTTTTTCTTTTGTTAGACTATCTCTCAATCTTGTCTGGATGTCTTTGTCTAGCTCGCTTAATTTAAATACAACTCCCTTAACATTGTTTACAAAAGATACTCCTAGCAATCTTCCTTCATTGTTAATACTATATTGAACATCAATACCACTATTCCTCAATATCTCTTTAAAATCATCATAAGAGATACCTTGCTTGTATTGATTTAAGACACGAGAAATCTGACCTGCCATATAAGTCTTGATTTGATTTATAGCAAGTTTTTCTTGTTTGAAATACTTTTCGTCTGTTTCAAATTTCTGTTCAAAAAAAGAGAAAGAGAATTGCCTACTGATAGTACTTCCAGACAACCCCTTCTTTTCTTCTTTATCATCGATTGAATAAAACATTATACCATAGTATTCATCTCCACTTCTTTTTGTGCCACTGACAATTTTAGATTTGATGTTATATTGCAGTAAAATTTTATTTAATTCTTCCACATTTTTATATCTGTAATTCTTAGTCACATATCTTAATACTTTTCTGATCTTCTTTACTAAATCCTTTTCTCCATAATGGATAGAATCTGACTCAGGTGTAATTTTACTTTCTTCCAAGAAATTGTTTATATTGTCGACCACTTTCTTTGCTTTTTCTTTAGGAGACAGTTTTGAGTCTTCAGCAGGTTGAAGACTATATTTTACTTCCAAATTTTGTCTTACCTTATTTGCTCTTTTCTTTTCGTAATTTGTGTCAATTTTGTTGCCATTGAAATCAACATTTGTTGTGACTATATGAATATGAATTTTATCAATATCTTCATGTTTAACGACAAGACAAGGCTGATTGTCCCAACCCATATCCTTCATGAAGTCTTGGGCAATATTATTTAATGTCTCATCACTTAAATTATTTTCAGCAGGATTAATAATTATATGTTTTGCCACATTTTTTACTCTCGTATCTTGAGACGTTAGCTCTGTAAAGTAACTCAAATGTTGTTTGAATGAAGCTTCTAAACTCATATAATTAGAAGACAAAGGTGTAGCAACTTCTCCTTCTACCTTTTTCAAATTATAGGCAAGGATGCTGGAGATCATATTGCTATTACAGATTTTGACAATCATAGCGATATTTATAAAGACTCTCTGTATTCTCTTTCTATCTTATCTGCGATTTCTTTGATGTGATTTGCTATTTGCAAAGCAACAAACTGATTCTCTCGTAAATGTTTTAATTCATTGAGAAGAAATGTCTTTTCTGTAACATCGTTTATTTTGAGGTTTAGTAATCTTGTTGATTGATTGATATTATTTCCTAATTGGTTAAGTTCTCTAACAGCACTCGACAAAATCCTCCAAACGTCGACATCGGTGTAACGCTTGTACTTTTTCCCTGAATTATAAATGGTATCGTGAAAGAACTTACTGATAGTCTTATATTCGCTATCCTTGAACTTTTGCATGACAGTTTCATATTCGCTGTCAGATAATCTAAGCGTAAACCTTTTTGTTTTTGTTCTACCCATGAAATTTATTTTAATGAATTATGCGATGACAAAATTACATATAATTTATTACTTTTAATTTTTGTTTGACAATAAAAAGAAAATATTTGTGTATAATATAATTAAAACTACATATATTTGCACATGACAATTAAAAGGAATATGACATGAAAAAAAGTAAAGTAGAAGATTTAGTTTGGAAAATCGCAAATTTTCACACAGAATTTGATTTAGATGCGTTGGTTTCTGCATTTAAAAATGCAAAGAAGACAGATTTGGATTTATCAAAGTATGATATTGAAGAGGAGGGGGTATTGCGAGAGCTGTATGAGATGAACATGTATAATGGAGGTTTCCCAATTCATAATATGTGGGATTCAAAAATCTTGCCTGAGGGGTCAAAGTTGTGCATCTTTGATTATGATATTATATATGATGAATTGAAGAGACAGTCGGATTTGGAACAAGATAGAGTTCAGAAGTTCTTATCTAAATATATGAAGGAATTTCCGACACCGCCAACTCATCAAGTTGGCTTCAATTTTGACGAGTGCTTTATCCGTTTTGTAGACAATGATCATTTTGATATGTCTATTATGTTTTCTAATCGTTTGTACTGGTGGTATGATTTACACAGAGATCTGTTCGAATGATGATTTAGGGAAAAGAGACTGATTTATGAATATAACATTTTTGGCAAATTTTATCGAATATTGCCGAAAATGTTATATTTTTTGCTTTGTGATTTAAATACTATGAGAAATGAAAATGACAGAAAAATATAGAGGATAAAGCAAAAGCGATGCGATTAGTTTTACCCAATCACATCGCTTTCTTATTGTTTAGTCTATTCTTCGACAAAGATAACAATAAAAAGGGAACTTTACACTACCATAAAGCAACTTTCCCCATTACTCCTAAGTCTAATGAAGCTGTTGCTATTCCCAAAGCCTTAAAAATTCTACTCATTGTTGGGATACTTATGCTATAACCTTTTTCTATTCTTGAAATTTGAGCTTTTTGCACTCCCACTTTCTCACCCAATTCTTCTTGTGTGAGGTTCTGCATAACACGGGCTTTTTTTATTGTTTCTCCGATCCTGTATGCGTAAAGAGCTTCCTGTACTTCGTTGTCAAAAGAGTCTCTTTCAGGAGTTCCTTTTTTACCGATTAGTTCATCGGTCACCTCTTCTAAAGTGAATAATTCCATAGTTCCTATTCGTTCCATATCTACTTGTTTTTTGATTCAAAATATTCTTTCATTAAGTTTTCTGCCTTTGAGATTTCTTTTGCTGGTGTTTTTTGAGTCTTTTTGATTATTCCATGCGTAGCAACAACCAAAGTTTGAGTATCTGTGTCCCAAAAAGCAAAAAGTCTATATGCAATGCCGTTATAAAGAGTTCTAAATTCCCAGATGTCAGTATTGTCTAATTTCTTAAAAAGTTCATTATTCTTTTCTCCTCCAGCAACTCTCCAAATATTATACAATATCTTTTTGTGAGCTTGTTGAGGTATGTTTTGAAGAAAATCTTTAGCATCCTTCAATAAAGTCAATTTGAAACCAGCCATATTCGATATTTATTATGTTGTTGCAAAGATAATAAAAGTTTCATAAAATAGAAACTTTTTCGCTTGAGTTTACGCAGTAATTAAATAATTAGCGTAACTTTGCAAAAAAAGAATGGTATATGAATGAAAAAATATATGACATAATTAGGTCTTATTTTAAGACACAACCTATAGATAAAGCTTGGGTTTTTGGCTCATTTGCAAGAAATGAAAACGATGAAGATAGCGATATTGATATTCTTGTAAAATATATTCCAAATGTTCCTGTTGGGTTGTTTAAATATGGACAAATGATAAGTGACTTACAAGAGTTACTTCACATCAAAGTCGACTTAGTGAAAGATGGCACGTTGCTTCCTTTTGCTGTAGAAAGTGCTGAACATGATAAAATTTTGATTTATGAGAGAGAAACCGCGTGATATTAATCGATTGCAACATATTATTCAAGCTATTGATAATATTGAAGAATTTGTGAAAGACTTAGATTTCGAAAAATTTAAGAAGAACAAATTAGCATTTTTTGCAATAATAAAAAACGTTGAAATAATAGGAGAAGCTACATATATGCTAACAAAAGATTTTAAGAATGGTCATCCAGAAGTCCCATGGAAAGGCATAGAGTGTATGCGACATGTTTTGGTTCATGATTATTACCAAACGGATGCAGTTGATGTTTGGGATACCATAACAACAGATTTAACACCATTACGAAGTCATGTAGAAAAATATATTGATGAACTTGCTTGTCAAGAAACTGTTATCAAGAAGTCAAATGATATTTGTCAGAATCTTGATTCGTTAATGGATTCCGAAATAGAGACTATAAAAGATAAACTGGAGTCTCAGCAGGAGGACCAGGAAGAAACAAATACAAAAAGCGTAAGAAGGAGAAGATGAGACACAGAAAAAGCCACTGACTTTAGTAGTTAGTGGCTTTTTTCAAAAGTGAATTACACTGTAATGATGCCGTTATTTTAATAAGTCCAAGCCAATATGACTTGGACTTATTATTAAGTTATTACTTCTTTATTGCTTTGGTCACAACATCATTTACTTTTATGATATAACTACCAACAGGGAATTGTGCAGTAGAAATAACCACATTATCAGTCGCAGATCCAACAGCAATCTCCTTTCCTAGTTCGTTGAAAATAAAGTAGTCAAATACGTCTTTGTAATCGATGTGTAGTTCAGAATCAAATGGTATAGGGTAGATGCTGACATTAGAATTACTCTCATCGTCTTTACCATTCGGATTTTCGAGATTAAAAAACATCATTGGCATTGTGGCGGATCTTAAAGTATTATTGCCACTTTGTGCAATGAACAAAGCATTGTTGTATCTCAAAGTGTCTTTACAATTCTCATTTGATGCAACGAGTATTATATCGTAATAACCCTCTGAATAGACATACATTGAAGGATTTTCATTGTCGGTTTTCATATCATATTGTCCCTTTGAATTCTCTATAAATGGGTGATCGTGCCAATGAATATCCCAAGAATATTTTGTTGCATTTTCAGATGAGTTTATCAACGATATTCGTTCTCCTTCGTTAATGTCTATTTCTTCTAACTCTGAATATGAATATGTAATATTCCTATTGTCTAGAGATAGAGAGAAGTCTGATTTGACAGAATCCTGGTATAGAGTAACCTGTTTGATTGCGTTAACTCCAGTCTCGGTATCATAACGTGTGATTAGGACTTCGATATTTCCATTTACACCGAAAACACAAATTTGACGCTGTGTCTTACCTTGTTCATATCTACTTCCGTCGTCAAAGAAGGATCCATCTTCAAAATACTTATCGATAGCATACAATCTTGAGTAAGAAGCTCCCTTATGAGGAATAAATTCATACGAGTAATCATATCTACCAGTTCCATGATTTGCATTATCATAACATCTGATAAATGCATTATCTCCTTTACACTTTGCAGGAATAATTTCTATGTCATCATCATCAATGAATCTCTCCTCGATGTTTTCGACATAGAAGGATTCCGATGTACTTATACCACAACTGTTTGTTGCTACTATGCGATAACTAGCATTCACATTATCAAGGGCATCGAATCTTACAATTCCGTTGTGAACTTCAAGGCTACCGGACTCTACATACTTTTTACTATCTGTAGAAATTTCCAAAACTATTTTATTGTAATTTCCGACGATAGTGTCAACAAGAACCACCTTTTGATTTCTTAACTTCTGTATATAATGATAGTTGATTTTTCTAACATAACTTGAAGACGAATCCATAGTTATTACAGAAAGTCCAGGAGCGGATAATGACGCAAACAAAATATTGGAATTGATGACATATACAAGATTATCTGAAGCCTGATAACTTACATCTTTCCTAAATGAACGACCTTTATCATCTGAGCTGATAACAATATTGCCAAGATCATCTATATTATAACCATTATTATCATTGATCTCATACCATTCACCAAGATTGACTTGTTGTATAGACCATACAGATGATATTAAAGTGGCATCGTCATTTAGACCTTCTATGTTACTGGCAGTAATTGTCATGTCTTTACAGTCAGTATCAATCTTATTTCCCATCAAAGGTTTGATTCTAAATGGACGATAACACTCGCCACTAGTATTAAGTACATATAACATACTATCTTGGTATCTCTTTGCTGAATAAGGAAGAACGACTCCGTATTTTATACCAGAAGTGCTGATCGTGTCAGCGCCACCGTCTCCACTTAAAATACAATTTGCGAATGAAGACGATTTAATTGTCACTTCTCCATCTGCGTTATTTACATACGATGTTATAACCTCCATTTGTGGTGCAAATTCAAGCAGTTTTTTTCCGATGAATTTTAATGTGTCGCTTGAAGCTGTTTCTCCACAAGTATTGTCTACGACTCGAGTCACATACAATGTGTCTACAATCTCAAGAGTCAAATCCTTATTATTCTCGTTTGCAACAAGACCAAAATCTTTACCATTCTTAGACGTATACCATCTGTAATTGAATCCAACATCTTCTTTATCTCCGTTTAAGACATACCCATTAAGAGATGTTTCAACTGCGTTTTCTCCGTTAATTGTGAACTTTGTTTCGTTACATGGAGTGTAGTTGTCTGCACTGATGTTTGCATACGACATTTTGACATGAGGTTTGTTGATTACATCTTTTTTGACAATAGAAGAATGACACTTCAACTTGCTATCGAATGTAGTATATGCATATGTATTGACATCTGAATTAAATCCAGACATAATACCAACCTTATTTGTTTCATCTAATTCAATATCGTGATCACTTAATTTACCATCTAAAGAACCTAAAGCGGTAAGATTGTAAACTCTTAGAATATTTCCGTTTGTTGTGGAATCACTTATTGAAACCGTAATATTAGAACCTTGACACTGGTAATTTGAAATATCAACAGAAAGTGGTCTAATTGTGTCTGATACATTTATCTTTATAGCTTCTGTGATTATCTCGTTACAAGCATCTGAAACAACTCTTTTGTAATAAGAGTTTTTAGATACTGAATGAAGTGTCAAAGCTGGTGTATTCCCTTCTGCCATCTCTGAATAAGTCTCATCATCTTCACTTTGCAACCACTGGTACTTTTTATCTCCAACTCCTCCTGTCGCACTTGGAAGATTAATAATGAAATCTGATCCGAAGCAAATTGTATCAATTTCTACTATTTCCTGCTGATGCAACACTGGTATTGTATTTGGATTAAATCGATACTCCTTTGTCTTGCATCCAGTAATCTTGTGAGTTCCGACAACTCCATATTCAATAACATCAACAACACCTTGTCCTTTTCTGAATAGTTTTATGCAATTGTCTACTTCTCCTGAGAATACGCCACCTTCATGATATTGATTCCACTTGTAAGTGTAATTTATAGAATCGTCGACGCATATTAAAGCAAGTTCTGAGTCGCAGTCGTTCCCTCCTTGATGGATGGAAGGTGTCTGTACCTGAGAATGAATAGTAAAAGCAATAGGTTCGCTTTCTACAGAGTTACACATGTTGTATGTGTCATTGTAAATACATTTAACTTGGATTGAGTTCTCATTAAGTGAATCAATCTTTAATTCGCCTAAATACTTCGAAATAGCTAAACTATTACTGATTTCATTCTTGATTGTATCAAATGCCAAGCTGTTTACTGCAATTGTCCACATATATGTGTAACCTGTCTCGATTCCTTTTCCTCCCGATGGCAACGTTGAAACGATTGCTGGTATTGAATCCATGTCATCAAAACAAAAATCAGTTTTATTGACAATATCAGAGAATAAAAGTTTTCCAGGAACAAACTCTTCAAATCTTTCAAGTGTAACAACATTTGAAAATACACTTCCTCCACCTCTGTTTGTCGCTTTTCTACGGATATGAATCACATCAGTTCCTCTTGCAACAGAGTTGAGAAGATCTGCTTCGAGATATACATTGTTTGAATTTTCTATTGTAGACCAAGAATTCTTATTAAGATCCAGACTGTATTGCCAAGAATACTCAAACGTTCCATCTCCACCTGATGCTGGCAAATATGAATTGATAATAGAATACTCTCCATCCTTACATATTTTATCCTCATTGGCGACGATTCTACCTCCATTGCAAGAAGGATAAACAACTAAAGGAACACGCACTCTCTTGCCTTCACAAATGTTACCCATAATTTCTCCCTGAATGTCAAGTGAAATATATAGTTGGTCGCTTTCTTTTATGTTTCCAAGTGTAAAATGATTCTGCATATCATTACTATTGGCTGAGAATACTTTACAAGAATCACATTCTTCAGACTCATACCAATTAACTCTAGGACTGCTTCCGTTAGTGTGCTTATATACGATTCTTATAGAATCTCCAATTTCTATATAATCCGTTGAAACAAATTTTTGGGCAGACTCATCGTATTTCTCAAAAATAAAAGTTCCAACACTATCGTATTCCAATACAGAGACAGAAGTATAAGTATAGTTTCTTGTACAACCATCATCCATAACAAATCTATACGACATTTTATCGGCTGTTATGTTGTTGATTTCAAGAGATTGCTTTCTGTTGAATCGTGACACAGAGTTTTCACTTCCATCAATTTTACTCCATAATTCTTCCTTTATGCCATCCTGTCCGTTGCCATATGCAAATTCCCAATATGTTCTAAACGTTTTTCCATTACTATCTCCAGCTCCATTATTACTGAAGAAATGTAACGCTCCGAATTTTTTGTTGATGATTGCAGAAGAATCTATCTCAACTTCGATATTTATTCTATCTACATCACCACATATCTCCGCATATTTTGGTGAAATAGAAGCTGTAAGATTCTGGTTCTTAATATTTCCAGCAACGTGAAGATAAAGGGTATCAGAAGACACAGGTTTTGTACTTCCTTCATAAAAGCCTTCTCTTACAAATTTGAATAATTTCTCCTCTCCATCAAAATCATCCCCTTTGATTATTGTTGCGACATTTGTATTGTCAACATTAACCGATTCTGTGTTTACTTGTATGTTAGACTCTTTACTATTAAGATAATAGCCTTTCTTTTCGTTTTCGTCAAACATAAACCACTGATAGCGGTTAATTTTATCGCTTCTATTCAAACTCTTGATTATTCCAATGGAATCAAGGCGACACATCCAATATTCGTTCTTCTTGATCTTTGTCAAATTTTCAAACTCTATTACCCCTCCATCAATAACAGTTACTACAAATGTATCACTGAAAGAAGGGCAATTGTCAAGCTTGTTGTATTTGGTCAATGTGTAATAATAGTTTCCTTCTTTGTATTTAGCAATATCCGTCGCAAATAACTTAGATACTACATTCTCATTTTGTTGCTCTTTTTGAATAAGTGTATCTATTATTTCATTGTTGTCATTTCGGATGACAAAATAAGAAGATTGAATATCATTGCTAGCTGTAGTATTGTAATTAATTTTGATTTCCTCATTTGTAGCAACTACTATTGTCTTGTCTTTTATGTTCAACAAAACTTTGCCAGCATCAGTAGTAAATGAATCTTTAACAATTACCTTAACATCAGAATCGCTACTATAATAACGTTCAGGACTTGAATAAGATGATATGTAATTATTAGCATTTCCTCCGATAGATAATGAACTGTGGCATTTTTCACTTACTGTTCTCTTGTACCAAGCATTAGCTCTTAATGATTCTGTTGATACTCCTGAGTATGTTTCACCTCCCTCATTAGTCAAATCTTCCCATGTCTCTTTATCATCAAACGATCTCTGCCAAGAATATACATAATTCCCAGATCCTCCGATAGACTTTTCCTTTTCTGTCAAAATTGGCAATGTGTTATAACAAATACTTCCTCCATTATTATAGATATCACTGGCTTTAATTTCAGGAATGACATTTATGCTAATGGTAGGAGATGTTATCACAATAGGATAACTTCCACTGCGGATCGTAGCGTATAAAGTCAAGTCTTGGTATGCGACAAAACCATTAATTAAAAAAGAGAACGCTCCATTGCGTGTTTCTGTTGTTATGGAGTCATAATGAAGGTACAAATTTGCTTTTTCAATAGATCCTTCATAAGATCCACTTTTTACGAACCACTGAATCTGAGGTTTTACATTTTCTTTATTGTCTCCTCCTTTTCCACTTATTATTATACTCTTTATGGTGTCTTGTTTACAAAGATTATATTCAAATATTGAGTCATTCATATTTGTGATATTCATCTGCTCAAACAATTCATAAGAGAATGTGTCTATGGCAGATTCACAACCATCTATATGTTTCTTTTGGATGGTTGCCATGTGCAATCCAGCGGAAAAGTATTCCAATCCCCAATCCCTAGTTGATATACTTACTCTGTTCAAACTGTCTATACTAATAAATTTATTCCTTTCATTAGTGACAGCACCCCAAGTGTAAGAGCTTTTACTTTCGTCGACCTGATAGTTTATAATAAAATCAAGAGATCCAGCACTACCATTGATTATTGGATTAGAAATCAACCTTACATAAGAATTACCATTCTTGTCATGAAGAGGATAACGATTAATAGAATCATCTATCTTGATTGTGTACAAATATGAGTAGACTGTAGTTTTACAATCATTAAATTTGATTCCACAACGTATGTAAGTCTCATTGTCAATCTTATTGGCAAAGAAATCTGTCTTGTATGAATTAATTTCAGATATATAGAACTCTTGTGTCTTGTCGTTTCCTAAAACACTCCAATTCTTGTTATCTGTAGAATACTCCCAAACATACTGTATATTTGTGGTCTTGCCTGTAGTTGCAATTGGATATTCCTTCCCCAACTCCAAATATAAAGCATTAACAGATGATCCTTCGCAAACTTTAGTTGAAGTAGTGTTGTTGACACCATACAATGGCACACTCTTAACAGTCTGCTCACTATAGATAGTGATTGTATTGTTCGATGTTAGTTTATCTCCATTATAAGTAATGATACAACGCACATATTTAACTTCATTGTTATTGATCTCTATCTCAGCTGATGATTTAGTAGCTCCTTCTATATTTAACCAATAGCTATTGCCAATTTTTTGTTGCCACTGATAAGAAACCTTGTTTTCAATGTCAGCAAAGCTGTTTAAATCATAGAAAAGACCACCCTTTGTTCTTGGCAAGTCTTCTATATCAGTAGTGACACTCGCTGTAGTGCCATCACACCCTACATATGTTGTTTGTTTTTCCTCTCCATCAGTATTTAGTGCAATGCCGAATTGTTCAATGTTGCCCCAACTATTAGAACAATGGAAAGGAATATCAATAGATGCAGAACATTGTGTTTTGCAATTATCCAAGAATGCCCAACGATAAAGAGTCAAAGACGCATCAGTATTATCTGGAGTGATAATAACCGTAGATTCTGTCTCAGGACGAGATTTAGGGCAAGAAGGAGTTTCAGGCTCACTGTTTAAGCCTACAGCAGAAACTATATAATTCCATCTTGTACCTATATTGTCATTTACGGTAATTTCCCAATCTGTTTCGCCTTTCCCTTTTTTCAAATCCTTGATATCTGTATTTCCACTTCCGTCTGTATATGTCACGTTTGAGAAGTCGTTGATGTCAACAATATTGCTGAAAGAAAGACCTGTAGCTTCTCCTGTACTTCCCATGTATGTGTACGAATATGTAGACCAATATGAAGGACAGTTCCTATCATAGATTCTAACATAATAACTATTTCTTGTTACTTCAGGAAATTCAATTGAGAATGAACCATCAAAATCTCCAAAGAAAATGGCAGAATCTGGTTTTGATGACGAAGATACATGATAGATATATTCTCCAGATCCACCTTCTATAGATGTAGTAGTTGAAGTAAATGTTATTGTATCACCATCTCCCTTACAATACGAACCAAATATATTACGACCACTCATTTGATTTGTACTCGATTTTCCTGCACTACTTGTAGCATCTAGCACAAAATTAAATTCTGGATAAGTCTTGAAGAAGAATGTGTCAACCTTTCCAAAACATTGTTTGTTTACTTGAGATTGACGTAGTATTGTATATAAATTATCTTTCTTGTCAAATGAAAGATATTGTGGCTTATCTGTGGCAATACTATATTCTACATCATTGCTATTAGTAATATCTTTAAATGAATAAAGTAGATTATCTGTCGGATTCTCAGATGTTAATGTTATAGATTTGTCGGCACAAACTTCAATTGTCGCTCCACTATCATAAGTGTCATTTCCAATTCTTAATTTAGTGGGATTTATAGTTTTATCAACCTTGATTCTTACTGTGTCTTCTACATTACAACCGTTTTGTGATTTTAGAACAGTTAGATACTTTGTGGTTTCACTCAAAGTAACACTTAACGAAGTCTCGTTGTTATGTACAAAGAAGTAGTCCGCATTGTCGGAAATATTGTTACGTTTGATAGTAAGGGTATCTCCTGCGTTTATACACTCAGTATTAATAATTAAATCACCTCTAATGTTAAGTATTAACGTATCAGGAGCTGTAACTTTAACAATACTACTAAACACGGTACCATTACATACAGCAAGAGATACATTTTTGATTCCAGATCCGATGCCATTGGTTAATTTATAAAAACCATTAATTGGTTTTGCAAGAGCAATCAAATCTCCGTCATTGATTCTCCAATAGTTCGCTTTTGTTGTGTCGACATTATTATCTAATATCTTTGCAAACAAAGGATCATAGAAACAAAGGTTTACTTTGGATGTTTCAATGTTATTGTCTGTCGATGTTGAAAGTCCAATACTAAAATCGTTTTCTATCGGATATATAGTTATGATATTTGATGTTGACAGTTGATCATTAGCCTTACCAAAATAGGCAACTCTTTGTACCTGAACTGCTTCGTCTTCAAAAGACATATAGTTATTATTGAATCCATACCAATCTGTCATCTTTAATTTTCTATAACGATATAGATATTCAGGTGCTGAATTTTTGTCATTCGGATAAATAGCAGGCTCAAACAATGAATCTATCTCATCTGCGGTAATCTCTACATTCGGACAATGATATATATATTTCTTGTATGAATAAGGTCTATTTCCATCAATATTTCCATATACGTTAACTTTGATGAAAATGCTAGTATTTCCCTGACAACCAAGAGAATTCAATTTATATATATTGAATTTAGAAGATTCGTTGACTGTTATATTGATATGATCCACATTTTTATATGTGGTTTCATTTACAATGTAATCTCCTAATTCCAATCCTGTAATGGTAAATGTTTTACCATTATTGATATTGATTTCAAATTCCGTGTTGTAGTTGTCGGACTCTGCATCTATTGGAGTATATGATTTGTTAATGACAGAAAGATTTGATGTTACATCAATTTCGTCCAGGTTGGAGTCAGTATATGATTTGATATCAAATAATCTTATTCTGTCAGAACTAAATGTAGGAAGAGGGTACAAAGACAAATCTTTCCCTTTTGTTATCGTATTACAACCACTGTTAGCTTTTACTAACAATTTATTGAATTCTCCAAATTTAGTATCACTTGTAAGAATCTCTTTTTTGGATGTGTCTTTTATTGCTGACGCAAAATAAGTCAACTCGACATTTTGTTTGAAATCCTTACCGGAAGATATCTCAACCAAATTATTAGAAAGACCAAATGTGCCGTCCTCACATACTCTATAATCAATGTCATTTCTCCAGGTAATATCGGAATCTGAAATTTGATCATAGAACTTAATTGTTATAGGATCAGAATAAATAGTCTGGTTAAAAATGTTAAGTATACCAACTTGACGCAATTTGATTTCTCTTAACTCAAATTGTGACTTAGAAAAATCGACAGACAGATTTTTATCTATAGTAAACTCTTCAACATCGAACCAATTAAATAAGTCTGCCACGTCATACCATTCTCCAAGTTTTTCATCATAATACTGCCAAGAATAAGATGTGTTAAAGAAAGCAGAGTCCAATGTAAGTCCAGATGGTTTCTTGTATATCAAGGAATCTCCACTAAAGTTGACATCTTTACAAGTCTTGCCATCGTTATATCTTTTTGATGAATTTCCAAATATAGGACGGGATATCGCATAATAACTGATTTCGTTATTAGACTTTTCCCCACAAGCGGTCGATTTCCATTTATAAGTAAACGTATTGTATGAATCAAGGGTGCAATTGTTTACTATGCGATGACGATTTTTCGTTCTTTCGCTAATAGTATTGTCAAAATAATCTTTATCTGAATTGTAAGACACCTTAAGATCTTCGTTCACAATGTTCTCTTCTGTGGTTACCCATTGAATACCACCTTCTGTCTGCATTGCAATATATGTATCACCAATCAAATGAGAATACAATGGTCTTCCACTAAAACCTCCACAATCGGACACTGTAACAGCTGTTGGTTGTGTTGGTCTTAATGATACTATATGAGAATCTCCATTATCTCTACTTCTTGCTCTTACAGAACACCATATTGATACAGATACTTTTTCTATCGGTTTGTCCTTGTATGTTTCTGTGTATGAATTGAAAGTCCAATCAAAATTGACTCTAGAATAATGAGGGTTTAATTTGTCTACACTACTAGTTCCTGTCCCCGACAATCTTTCTATATCAGATTCATAGCCAAATTTGTAGAGGTTTTCATAACCATAATTGCCGTATGCCACTCTTATTACACTTTCTTTTATAGTTCCATCCGAAAATTCAATTTTCAGCTTCTCTACAGCAATTCCTACTGCATCACCATCTTTCTTTTCATTTCCAGTTTCCCACTTGACATATGTCTTGTATTTGCCTTCAGTAACTTTAATTGTATATTCATTCCCTTTTTTAACACATGTTATTTGGGGAACGGTTGTTCCTGAAGATTCATTAAGACCACCACTAAAATCAACTCCTCCTGCACACCATCCTTGTACGGAAATCAAAAGTGTGCATAATATCAATAAAAATCGTTTCATACTTTCCTTTTAATTATTCCAGACATATTTAATACCAAATGTAAACATTGGTTTTACATAATTCTCAGCAGATGAAAAAAGCAAATACTGTTGTGCTTTTAACGACAGATTTAGTCTGCTTGTTGGATAAAAATCCATTTGAAATCCTGTATTAGCACCATAACACAAAGTTTTTATTGTCCCATTTTTGGGAACATCAGCACTCCAAGTGTCATGTCCAATGTTAGCTCCGAGCGTCCAGTTGAGAAATAGCCAGTTTGTCGGATGAACAAATGCCCAATCTATTCCTCCACCAAAAAGAAAATCATTAGAAAAATCAGAATGTCCGAATACAGCTTTTTCTTGATCAATCTCAATAGCAACTGCCAAATTTGAATTTAGACAAAGAGACCAATCAAGACCATACCCAATCTTGTTTTTTGTTCCAATTCCAACCCTTGCTCCTGCTGATTGCATGCCTTTGTTGTGTAATAAGCAAGAACTGCTTTTAAATCCGTCATCTTGTGCGTTTAATACTGCACTAAGCATACAAAATAATGCTAATATTATTTTCTTCATCACTTATTTGTTTTCTATTGTTTTGTTGACCCATTCGCTCCAACAACCTTTTGAATCTAGACATCTTACAGCCACGTTGTGATTTCCTGCCTTATTGAAAGAATGCTTGATTTCTGATAATTTTGTTGGAGCTATCAATTCTCCAGACAACGCAGTCTCTTCAATGTAGAAATCTTTATTGTTTGACATTTCCCATACGGATTGTGAATTTTGATATACACTGTAATACTTAATTTTATTCTCGTGTTCCTTTATCTTCCCATCGAATAGGTATTCATACATCACAATGTCGTCACCATCTAAGTCTGTACCAAATGCTGAAATAGAATAATCCATATTATTCCCATCTAACTTATGAAAGATGAAATCAGCAACTGGTTGATTGTTGGGGTATATTTGAACAAAAAAATTAAAATAACTTTCTGAACCAAAAGTATTAGTTGCTGTAAGTTTTAGATTTACTTGATACAACCCCGAAGTTTTCATCCAAGACCATGATTTTGTGGTGTCTCCGTTAAGAAAATCCACTATCCCATTCTTAGACAATTCCTCAAAAGACAAGACTATTTGTGTTTTTTCGTCAATCTTTTTTTCTTGTTCTATTTTGATTTCAAGATTCTTGAAATCTTTCTGTATATCAAATTTCTGTCTGTCATATTCAAGGATTTGGGGACAGTTGAAATAATAACCATCGTAGGCAATGGAATTATTCAGGTTTTTATATGTTAATGATGGAATTGTTGCTTCCAAAATATAACTAAAATCACAGCCATAATAGTCATCCAAAGTAATGTCTATTGTTTTCTTTTCACCAAAATGAAGTAAAACGTTGCGAAATTTTGAATCTTCAGTGTAAATGGTAGTGTCTCCCTCTGCTTTCCCTACAGAAATTGTTGGTGGCTCTCCAAACTCACTGAAATAATCTTCTCTTGAATCACAACTACTAAGAAAAGCAAATCCTAGTAATGCGAGACATTGAAAATAAAAATTATTTCTACCTATCATACATTTATTATTTTTTATTGTTCGGAAACAACATGGTTACATTATCCCCATACGGAGCTTCTTTTGAAATGCTTAATCCTGCGGTATAAGTATCTGAACCGTCTTTTTTTGTAAAAGTAAGACCTTCAATCTTCTTACTTTTGCATAAGATTTTAATCTCGTCTTCAGTTAAGACATGACCGTTTTTGTTCATAAACACTTTGAAGTCGCCTTTCGCACATCGATATACGACATTAGCTTTGTAAACGGAGTCTCCGCAGAACGGACATTTGCAGATTTCTGTGTGTTCTACAGGTTGTGCATTAGGATTCTTGAATACAAGATTGTCGCTTTTCTCATTCTTAGGATTTTTTTCTATCTCAACATTGAGTGTGACATTTTCTTCCTCATTAGAATCTTTTTTCTTTATCGTAAAGACGATGTTCTCAAGTTTCTTTTGTTCACATAGAGTTTTGATCTCTTCTTCTGTGAATTCATGATTGCTACGAGTCCTGTATACAAAGAAATCTTTGTTCTTGCATCTATAGATTTTGTCATACGAATAGACAGAGTCTCCACAAAAAGGACATTTGGCGACTTCTTTATGTTCTACTTCGTCATTATACAACTCTATTTTTTTTGTGGCAGAATTGTACCTTACCTTAGCAGTAAATGCAGTTCCATCTTTCTTTACCATGTTTAGAGCTTTATCGATTTGATGTGATCCTGTCAATAAAGCAACACATTCGTCCTCGGTAATAATATGCCCCAAGAAATTATATGGAATCGAAAATGAACATTTCTTTTCAAGAGCTTTTTTACAACAAACTCCATATTTTGTTTCTACTATAGGAGAACCACAAGCAGGACAAGTATAGTTGCCGTTCAATAGTTTGACTCTTTCAGCATCAGCATTCGGTTTCGATGCATATTGTTCTTTCAATTCATTCATAATTCCTACACTGAAATTTTTTATTTCATCGTAGAATTTGGCAATGTCATATTCGCCATCTGCCATTTTGTTCAATTTCAACTCCCATTCGCCAGTCAGCTTTGGTGAAGAAAAATTGTAATTCTTAATCTGATCATACACATATAGACCATCTGCCGTTGGAATAAGGTATTTTTTATTTTGAACCTCGATGAATTTTCCGACTTTAAGACTTTCTATAATTCCAGATCGAGTGGCAGGAGTTCCGATTCCGCAATCTTTCATTGCTTTTTGCAATTCTTTCTCATCAACCACACTTCCTGCCGTTTCCATCAATTTAAGTAAAGAAGCTTCTGTCAAAAGAGAAGGTTTTTGAGTCATCTTATCTTTAATCTCCTTTTTTGATACAGGCACATGAGTTTTAGCTTGCAGATTAGGCAATGTCTGGTTATCCTCGTCATCAGATTCCTTTTCGTCGTCTTCCTTACCTATTTTTGCAGTTCTCCATCCTAAGTCGGTATATGTACTGCCACTTGATTTGAAATAATCCATTGTGTCATGAAACATAAAGGAATATGTCAGCACATTTTTCTTTGCTGGAGGTAATAGAGCCATGACTAGCTGAGTCGCAATCATGTCATATACCTTTCTTGATGTCTGATCTAAGCCATCTAACTTATCCAGGTTCTCAAAAGTTGGAATAATCGCATGATGATCCGTCAATTTGGTGTTGTCAAAACAAGTCTTTTGGATTCCTTTCTCCTTAAGCAGATTAAAACTCTTGTCTTGAGATCCGTTGAACACACTTTTCAAAGAATCGATTTTTGCTGATATTTCTGGAATCATATCAGTAGCAAGATAACGGCTATCTGTTCGGGGATATGTCAAAAACTTCTCCTCGTACATCTTTTGAATACAATCCAATGTCTGTTGGGCAGACAGATTGAATTTTTTATTGGTAGCCTGTTGCAATGCTGTCAAGGAATATGGCAATGGTGCTTTTTCTGATATTTCTTTTGACTCTTTGTTCTCAAGAAATATTGTCTCTTTAACCATGTCTAACACCTGTTGTGCTTCTTCCTTTGTATTGAATTTAGTAGGATAATATGCCTTAAACTCTGTGCCTTCTTCATTTTTTAATAACAACTGAAGAGTAAAATACGGAGTAGGAATAAAATCTTTATTCGCTTTGTATCTCTCAACAATAAAAGCCAAAGTTGGAGATTTCACTCGTCCTACATTTGTGATTTTGCTGTTGTTAATTGAGAACCCGACGGTTGCATTAACTCCCATAACCCAATCTGCGATTGCTCTTGCTTTAGCTGATTTTGCTATGTTGTCAAATTCAGATCCATGATGCAATTTAGCGAAGCCATCCTTAATTGCAGTCTCTGTAAGGGATGATATCCATAATCTTTTTACAGGCTTGTTTGTTTTTGTCCAGTTATAAATATATCTGAAGATGGCTTCTCCTTCTCTTCCTGCATCGGTCGCACATACGATTTCCTCGGCTTCTTTGAACAAAGTCTTTATCGTATTGGCTTGCTTTTTGGCAGATGCGTCTCCCTTTAGTTCATACTTGAAATCATCAACAGAATTGGGTATGATAGGAAAAATATCGTAAGTCCAACGTACCTTTCCTTTATCTGTCAAGAATCTCGCTTTTTGTTCTTCATTCAGATAGACTTCTGTGTCACACAACCCAACAAGATGTCCGAATGCCCAGGTCACCTGCCATCCGTTCCCTTCCATATATCCATCTTTAGTCTGTGTAGCACCTAACACTTTAGCAATGTCTCTGGCGACACTTGGTTTTTCGGCTAAAACTACTTTCATGTTTAATATCCAGTTAAGAAATTAGGTTTGAATCCTTTGTGGTTTTCATAATAGTCGACATAACTACTTGCGTCCATCGCAGGAACAAGAAATTCGTCCAGAAAATCACTCTTTGTGTTATAAAGATTCTCTAGTTGATCAAATACATGATTCTGAAAGATCTCGACATTCTGTTTTCTCTCTTCTTCTTTAGGGTAAAGAAAATCAATATAACCGTCTATAGCTCCACTTTTGTATGCACATACAGCAGTGCAACAGTGTGAGTTGTCGGAATCGGAATATTGGTTCACTTCATTCAAATGAACAAAAGTTTTGTTCTCACTCTCCCAAGCTCTTCGCTTCATTTCTTTAATAGCTCGGTGAGCTTCTCTAAATATCTTATGCTCGTCCTCATATTCACCTTCCCACTCAGAAAAGGGAGCATCATCATATAATCCTTTATCGTTGAGAAAATATATTCTACGAGGTGTTGTATGATGCAAAAGGTAATATCCTTCTGTATGAGGAATCACAAACACGCTTTTTAGCTCAGCAACATCGACACTTCCGTCTTCTTTTCTTGTTCTGAGTTCAGTAAATGCTATCTTTAAACCCATAAACGAATTTATTTAAAAATGTTCATTATGTTTTCTATTTCACTTCTGCCCACATTCTCCACATCCTCGTCCTCTTCAAGTCTTTTCTTGATTGCATTTGGAGTGTGAATGTTTGTTAAAAGAGAGTATCTGACATCTTCACTCTCGTCATCTGCCATCGCTGTCAAAACCTCCTTTGGAGTTCTGTCGTTTTCGGCAACAGATATTCTGACTTGCTCATCCTCGTCATCGGCTAGCAAAGCATAGATTTGTTTGGGTAATCTGTCTTCTGCCATGTTTTGCCTTACTTCTACATCATCGCATTTAGCGAGCTTTGTGTAAAGTTCAATGGATACGTTAGCTGGAGTTTTAGGATTTTGAGCCACATGATACTGAACCCAATTAAGAGGATCGTTAGCCATAAGTAAAAGAAGATCTACAGATACTTTTTCGTTATCGGCAAGTCCTGTCTTGATACTCTCATTGTCAATGCAAGCAAAATGACGCATTGTCTCTAAATCCTCACAGAATCTTCCGATATCTGACAGTGTCCATGTATCGTCTTCTTTGGCTAAGAAGTCAATAATCTCATCCAACTCTGCTAAAGTGAAGTTGCCGTCAAGAACGAAATTTACTCGCTCTTCACCATTCATCTTTACCAACTTTTTTAGATTCACCATATTTTGATTTTATTTTGTTTTATCAAATTACGCACGGAAGTGTGCAATATTTAGGCATAACTTTATGTATTTCTATACCCAAGTGTTAAAGTTACTTAATATCTAACTCTGTTTTTGATTCACCTATTATTTCAGCCTTTAGAATCTGGTTGTTTGAACAAGTGAATTTCAAGTGTCTACCTCCATTCTTTTCAAATAATTCAAAGAAGAACAAATGGTTGCTAGGTACGGTGAATCTCTTGAAGAAAAAGATAGTACTATAATAACCATTTGCATCTATCACTCCTTTATCGTCAGTCTTATATATGTGTATAGGTACTATTTCATCATCTTGTGATGTTTGTTTTTTTCCTTTCTTTTTATTCTTGATATAAGAACGTATGAAGTCAACCTCGTATGCCACTTGACTTCTATTCTCAACAAAAAGATAAAACATCAGTATATCATCTTTTATGCAAATAGATTTAAGACAAAAAACGATCTTTTCTTCTATAGCTCCAATGTTATTGAAGCGTGTTCCTTTTTGAACTATTTGTTTTCCCAATTCGTCCAATTCGGTATCGTTAAGACTTGCCTTTGAAAATTTCGCTTTAGGATTCTGTGAAGATAATGTAATGTTTATATTCGAAGGGTTGTCATTATGCGTAACACTAAACGGATATATGTTACCGTCTGTTGTAACTATTGTCAAGCTTGTTTCTTCAAAATAATTGAAGTCAGTAACAGCTCTTGCTCTAACAATGTTGTTCATGTCGTCAATCTGCTCTGCAATTATCTCGTCAACACCGACCATTACATCTGCAATTTTCTCTCCCATTACTATATGAGAGGTTCTAATTTTACTCAGCTCTATAGAGTAATTGTGTATCACATCGGATATGGCGATAGTGTCAATGACATTTGACATATTGACTGCCAGGTATTCAGGGTTGGTTTCGTACTCTAATTGAAGGGTATAAATCTTTCCGTTGTTTGTGATTATTGTAGTAGTGGTGTTGTCAAATGATGGTATTCGACTTTTTATCCTCAATATACTTTTTATGGCAGTTTTTTCCATTTGTATATCATCAGTTCCCATGTCTACATACTTCACATCAGAAGCGAATTTTAAGTAGATCCATTTTACATCACTGATTTTTAGAGGAATTTTTGTTAGGCTTTCAACATTTTGAGAGTATATTACCGAAGAATATACACATAGCAATACAGCCAATAATATCCTATATACTTTGTACATCTTTTTTTATTTTAATGATAATTATGCAATTAATGGGCAATCCCATTCCAAATGCAAAATTACATTTTTTTATTTTATAGTTCTCAAGATGTCATGGCTTTTTGATAAAAAATAGTTAAAATTTAAGTTATAATACACATAAAGCGGATTCTCTAAATGATAGGGAATCCGCTTTAATTCATATACATATACAAGAAAGTAATAAGCTATCGTCTCATTCCACGAGACTGAGACTCCGATAGTTCTTCAGACATATCCTTGTCTAGTCTTTCCTGGTTAAAGTATTTCATAGAAGACACTGTTGCGTTTATGTCTGCAATCTTGTTGTCTTTATCTATTTTTGCTTTCTCATAGATCTGTTGGAATACAGGATTCTTAGCAAATGCTTGACTTTGACACTTTGTTTCTATGGCTTCAAAAGATTTAATGTTTTTTTCATATTCACGTCGCAGTTTCTGGATTTGATGGTACTCGCAAACTATATCATTGACTATTGTTAATGACTGGGAATCCATATCCATTCGTTTTTTCCTGATATTCTCAGGTAATACATCATAGTCAACAATCTTTATGCCATCGTCCAATTTCTTTACCGTCTCTTTTATTAGATCAATACTTCCTTCATTGTCTATAGACTTATCGTCTTTGATAAATGTCTCTGATGTATATTCGTCTAAAGCGGAGAATATGATTTGTCGTTTGTCATCATCCTGTAAACTCTCTAATACAACAGCTTCAAATTGTTTGCCTATGGTCGGTTCTCCAAGCAACTGCTTGTAGATTATTGTTTCACTCAGTTCCTTTCCTTGCTCGATGATCTGTTTCAATGCAGGTTCGTCAGCCATTGTTAAGTTCGTCTTCGACTCTATGAGCTTCATGTCTCGTAACTGGTCGCTCAACATATCCAATTCCGACTCATTAAAGCATGATGAGATAACGATTAGAGTGTTGTCGTCCAGTTCTCCGTTTTTGTAATGATACAACAGCTCTTTTGCTGGAGTGTTGTTTCCTTCATATTTTTTAATTAGATATTTGTCTACTAACAGACGAATATCGGTTTCTTCCAAATTGGAAATACCTTTTGAAATCAAAGTCGAATAATCGTCATTTTTCTTTCTTAAAGTGTAACCATAATCGTTTCCGTTTATAGAAGCTGTCAATTTAAACTCATCCTTTCTTATTTGTCGTATTTGAGCATTCTCGATTTGAATGCCATTTTGGATTTTGAAAGAAAATGTAAGTTTGAGAGGTTGTATCAATCCCCATTCTTCCAAATGTTTTCTTATGCAAGACTCTATCTTATTGATCCAAATATCAGACACATTATTGCTTTTTGCATATTCTCTAAATTTTAAAAGAGAAGAAGAAACCTCGTCAATAATCTTTTCTGGATGTCGAATTCCTTCATGTTTGGCAAAATTCAACACATCGTCTTTTGTTATATTCTGTTTCTTGCCATAAATATACATTGAATGTCTGGTGTCTGGTGTTCCATCCAAAGAACTCATTATATATGTCAAGTCGTAAGCTGGAGATAGTGACCATTCTCCCTTCCTATTCATAAGAAAAGAAAAGTTTTTGTTGTGGTCGTCTGTGTTATTGGAAAGAATGTTAAAAACCATCCTTCTGAAGACTTCCGTGTATTCCGAGTCAGGCAAATGAAGACTTCTGCATACATATATCAAAGATTCATAGCTATCGGATTCAGGATCCATTGCAAGTAATGTCTGAGTATGTAGTTTGTCTCCGTTTTTTCTGTCAAATCTTCTTGTTAAAAAATGGTTTTTATTGTCTATGTTCCATAGTTTTGACTCCATCATTGAAATGCCCGCATCACATGCCATTTGATAATATGTCATTTCTATTTCAGATGTGCATAAGCTGTCTCCTATTTTTAATATATAGTGAGAATAATCCTTGTCGGCACATACTTGTCCAGACCTGATTTCTCCAGTTTTGTCGTTTATTGCAATCACTAATTTCGGTTTTCTTCCTCCTGCTGAAGTTCCAACATAAATAAGGGACTGCAAAGACAATGACTCTTTGGAAGAAATTTTTACATCGTCTCTTTCCAGATATATACGATTAGCTAAATCAAGTAAAGATTGTATTTCTATTGCCTTTGAATCTTCACTTGATGGAGTTTCAGGGACAAACTCTAATGCTCCCATTCCTCGTTTGCCAATAAATGAGAGTTTGTCTAATGAATTGATGTCAGACTTCGATACGTTATTAGTTTTCTGCCAGTGCTTAAACAGTTCATTACCCCACGAATCGGGAAGAGAGTCTGCGATGAATGAAGGTAAAGATTGAAAATCTTTTACATAATCATCTCCTTTTATTGGTTTTTGCCCCCATTTAGAAATCGTCGCTTCAAGAGGGAATGGTTCTATCCCTTTTTGAATATAATCAGAATTGTAAAGAAAAAAAGAGTTGTCATTTTTCCATATTAAAGAACCAATCTCTTCTCCCCATAAAAACACTTTAATTTTTTTGTTCATTCTTCTTATGTCTTATTCGTTTGACTTCATTTTCTTTTTTGCCTAAGAATTCATCAGGAAAATCAGGAATTAAATTGTCAATATTTTCTACACATCCAATCGTCTTCAAAAGTGTAATTAATGTAGACAATGAAATATTATATGCAATTCCAGTCTCGAATTTATGTATGGTTGTTATTGTTATTCCTGTTTTATCTGCCACTTCTTTTTGCGTCATTTTTTGTAGAAGTCTATATTTCTTGAATCTTTTGCCTAATAATGACACTATTTCTGGCGTAGAATACAAATGCAAATCTTTCATATATATAAATATATTATAATTTACGTGCAAAAATAACACTTATATTTAATTATATTTATATTTTAACAACAAAAAACGACAAGAGAATATGCTCTTGCCGTTTTTAGAAGAATTTATCTTCTCATTCCACGAGATTGCGATTCAGATTGTTCTTCAGATATATTCTGATCTAGCTTCTCCTGATTGAAATATTTCATAGAAGATACTGTTGCGTTTATGTCTGCAATCTTGTTGTCTTTATCTGTTTTTGCTTTCTCATAGATCTGTTGGAATACAGGGTTCTTAGCAAGTACAGGATTCTGATATTTGCTTTCTGCAATTTCAAATGATCGATTGATTTTTTCGTAATCGCATCGCAACATCTTAACCTTATGATACTCACAAACTATATCATTGACAACTGTCAAAGACTGAATGTCCATCTCAATACGCTTCTTCCTAATATTCTCAGGAAGAACATCATAGTCAACCATCTTTATGCAGTCGTCAACTTTCTGCATAGTCTCCTTTATAAGACCTATACTTCCCTCATAGTCAACAGACTTGTCCTCTCTAATAAACTTCTCTGATGAATATTCATCTAACGCAGATATGATTATCTGTCGTTTTTCTTCATCATTCAAGTAGTCAAGAACAACAGATTCAAATTGTTTTCCTACTGTCGGTTCGTCGAGCAACTGTTTGTAGACGATAGTTTCGCCTAAAATCTTTCCTTGCTCGATTATCTGTTGCAATGCGGATTCATCAGACATTTTAAGGTTAGACTTTGACTCAATAAGTTTCATGTCTCGCAATTGTTCACTTAAAATGTCAATTTCCGCTTCATTAAAGCAAGAAGAAATTACAATTAGAGTGTTGTCGTCTAATCCGCCATTAAGTTTATGCCATATAAGTTCATCAGCAGGAGAGATTATTGAATTAAGATTATCGATAATTTCCTCAACACTTTCTTTTCTGGATGCATCAATCGTCATTTGCTCACAAACAAGAGACACAATTTCTTCCCCACCTTCTTGATACATGTTACGAGTTTCTATGAGTTCAGTGTTGCTGATTTCTCCACGCTTGTATTTGTCTATTATTGTCTCACTCAAAGACTTTAATTCATTGACGACAACATCATTATTGACAGATTGGCTAAAATCAGCAGACTCTTGAAGCATTTCTCTTATACCCAAGGGATTTATTTCCTTTAGACTAAAAGTTTCTTCAGCACTATATCCTGTCCAGTCTCCATTTTGATTTACACCTCTTATAAAGTCTTCTCCATCCCATGATAGTACAGAAACATCTTTAGACGCATAAATAGAGAATGACGGTTCCTGGTTGATTGAAACTCCTTCAAAATAATTTCTGAAAGCTTCTCTAGCACCTTTAGCAACTGATGTGAAATTTTCCATCATGTCTCGTTCTATCGCTACCGCATATTGCGAAGGAGTCATGAATCTTTTAGCTAATGCCATATCTTCCTCCAAAGAATAAGATGCTCCTGGCACTCCGATTTGGGAGAATCTGTCTTTCCACATTTGGATTTCAGATTTTTCAACTATGTTAGAGTATGGGAACTTGTATTTATCAATCTCCATATTATCATTCTCATGTTTGATGTCATCGGCAACTATAGATTCAGATTGTACTTCAATCACCTGAGTGTCATCCAGATCAATAAAACCAACATCTTTTGTAGGCACTTCTTCAATATCGTTACTTTGATATCCTATAAGCTTGTTAGAAATGCCCAAACCATTCTGTAGATTATTGTATTCTTCTTGAGTGATAACACCTTGGGTTAAAAGTTCATCCTCTATGTATTTGATTTCTGTTCCATTTGCAACATTAATCGCATACTCAATATTGGGAGAAAGATCTTGTATCTTCCTACAATCATATGTCTTTTGCTCCGATTTACCATCTGCGATAAGGACACCAATTAGAAAATCTCCATCTGAATTGGAAACATATCTGTACGGATAAAACTTGCCACAATCTTTGTTGTACTTGTCAAGAATCTTATATTCAAATAACACAGGATTCAAACGATCAAGTGATAATTCTTCCTTATTTTCGCTCAGTTTTTTACATTGTGATGTGACAGCTTCAAGCTTATTGTACGCTTCCTCTTTTCCGTTAATGTCTGCATCACGATGCAATGGTGCTAGCAAGCTCGCTTTTTCGGAATCTCCGATAAGCAAAGTGAGCAAAATGTCATTCTCTAGAGACAAGAATTGAGAAGAAGTTTGAGCTACAGAAATTGTTTTGAATTTTACATTGTTCACTTCTGATACTAAGACTCCTCGTTGTTCCTTATCTGTAGCCATAAGTTCCTCTATCATCTCTTTGAACTCTGTAGCTTGTGAACGAGAATAGATTTTTCTGCCTTCTGCTATAATGGATTCACACTCATCCATCTTTTTCTTTAACGAAGAAAGAATGTCTCCTTTATCAAAAATATCAACTTTTTGATTTTGTAGCACTTCTAATTCGCCTTTAAGACTGTAGTTTGCAGAGTTGTATCTTGCTTCCTGAAGCAACTGGTATTTAATTAGATCGCCAAAGAAATGAGCCAACTTATCATCTGTCATGGAAAAATCAATCTCCTTTTCTAGAATATTTATAGGTTCATGCTCTCCAAAATCTAATTGTTTTGGTTCTCCTTCTTTAACAACTCGATCGTTTATGAGAATATCCTTTAGATATTGACTGCGTAGACTCATATAAAATCTATTATCAGAGCCTTTGCCTTCAATTGTGCCTTCAATACCAAAAGCTTTGATTACTGATTTTTTGTTACTATGTTCGTATGAACGGATAGCTTTCGCAATCTCCTTAACAGACGAGTATTCAATTCCATCTATATTTAAATAAACAGAATCTTTTCTAACGACAGCATTTTCTCCAAACAGTGCTTTTGCCTTAGTCAATCTATTTTCATAGATTTCATCACCAATTTTGCTATTATAAAATGAGCAATGTTCTCTTAGATAATCTCCATTGGCAGTTAAATCCGTCAAGATTTCAGAGTTTAACTCGTATGTCTTTTGTTTTGTTACAAGTTTTTTCTCTCGGTCGGAAGCCTGATTCCTTAAGTGGATTTGTTCTGTCTCAAGTCGTATTATCTTTTCATTAAGTGTTTGCTTGATCTCTAGATTAAAATTAGAGTTCAAGTTAGCCATACACTCTTCCGCACTCACACTTAATTCTCCATTTGCATCAGAAGCAAGACCCTTGCTGGCAAAATCCGCTTCTCTTTCTATCATTGTTCCGTTCTTGATGCTACGGATCATATTGCCTTTTCTGATTATCTTATCGTACATAAAGACATCATTGGAGTTTTCTTGCGTGAATCGGTAAGCCTTGACCCCTCCCCACTTGTCTAACAGTTCCCTAGGTATCTTATTTCCTTGACGCAACATACGTCCGAGTCTTTGTTCGTCGTCACTCGCTTTCCATGGTGCATCAAGTAAAATTCCTCCGACAACACTTTCTTGTAAGTTATTACCGACTCCCATTGATTCTGATGATCCTATCACAACTCTGTATTTTGCAGAGTTGATATCATTGATAAGCTTCTCCTTCTTTTTATTGTCGTTACCGTAAGTTGACTGGTTAAAGAATACAATTTCATTGGCAGGAACACCAGCTTTTATCAAATCTTGTTTTAATTCATCATAGAAAGACCATTTATGATGAAGGGATGTGTCATCTTTAGCTCTCTCTAATTGAACTATAATCTCTCTGGCTTCTCCTCCCAATATTTCCTCTTCAAGATTATAATTGTTTTGAATATGTTCAATCATTTTGTCTATATGATTGTTCAACTCGTCATTTTTGAGAAAAACATATTCGTCCGATTCTTCTTTACCTTTCTTCTTTAATCCGTCATACATAGATTTTAGTTCAAAATCCATGGCAAGGAAATTGCTATGTTCTTTCCATAAAGAATTGTAGATGATCTCTTTTTTCTCGTACCTTGCATTTCCAACTTGATCGCAGAATATGAGTTGTACACCTTTGTATTGCTTACCATCAACAATGCCAACTGTTTCATCGTATCTTTCCTTAATCATCTTCACACACATTTCTCTTTTGGAGTTACGTGTAAGTAGACTCATTGGAATATTGTAATCGTTAGCTATTCTCTCAAGAATTTCTCTTGGTATAACAAAATCAACATCCACAGTTCCACGTCTAGCCACCGATATTGCAGTAAGAGACAAAGCCTTTTTTTCGCCATCCGTTAACTTAATGTATTTTAGATCCTCAAGTTTTACTTTAGGAATACTATTTGCACTCATATCCTTCTGGTACTCAAGTATCAGTTTGATGTCTTCAGTGATAGCATAATAAGCAGAAGATGACGGAATCATAATTTGCTCTACATTGCCCTTCGGTCTGTTTTTAAGCAACTGTGGAGTATTTTCTGTATCAACGACATTTGCAAGTGTCATATACATCGGAGATAAAGCATTTATATTGCTTACCTTACCGTATACAAACTGTCGTTTGGGTGTTCCTATGGCATCGTATGTTATCTCTTCTGTTGGAGGATAGAATGTATCTTCAAAGCTCTTGTCGTCCCAACCTGCTTTTTGTAAAAAGTTCGGCTTCATATACTTGAAATAGACAAGCATTTCTGTGATAGCGTTCGTAATAGGTGTTCCTGTAGCCATAACGACACCAGTGTCGGTATTATTGTTAAGGCTATGGATGTAATGGCAAAGGCTCATCATATTCTTTGCCTTGCCAGAACTGTCTGCCACTCCAGAACCTTGAACCATCTTCTTTCCTGTTTCAGTTGCAAGATTTTTGAATTCATGAGCTTCATCAATACAGAAGAAGTCAAAACCTAATTCGCTAATTCCTACTTTCTTCTTTTGCTCTTCTGCTTCTTTGTTCTCTAATCCTTTAAGATTCTCCTGTAGTTTTGAGATTCTCTTTTTAATGTCATTGAGTGTGCTTTCATACTTTGCTGAGGATTGCTTATCCGACAATATCGCATCCATAATCTCAGTTTGATAAGCGATTTCTCGTTTTGTCTCTACAATTTCTGCACTAGGAACATAAATGTTATCCAATGCAGATGAAGACATAACACATAAGTCAAAATCTTCATTTTTGATACGATTGAGCGAACTTGCAATGTTTTTGTTGATTCCATCATTTGACATTACATATACAATTTTCGTGTCAGTGAAAGAACTTTCCAAGTCTTTCTTGATAGACGCAATATTGTTCGGTCTAACAACCATTACTGGACGATTGCACATATTCATCTTTTTCATGGTTTTCATAAGAGAAGCCATAGTCAAAGTTTTTCCTGCACCAACTGCATGGTCAAGCAATCCAGTTCGGTTGTAGAGCATTTGTGCAACTGCTCGTCGTTGGTAGTCATATAAATCTTTACGTAACCCCTCTACCTCAATGAATGAACCATCAAATTTGGGGACTACATAAGAATTCAGGGAATCGTTATATGCTTTCTCTATAACTGCTGTATATTCTGGCGATTGCTTGATGAACGTTTTAAGTTCATTATTAAGAATCTCAAAAATATGTTTGGCTTCATATTCCCATTGTCCTTTTCTTATATTGTAGTCATCATATGATTCGTCTTTCTTTTGACGTGTGCCAAATGTTGCAACGGAACAATGTGCAAAAGATGTAAATGCGTCATTTAGTCTCTTTAATTTATCGCCAACATTAGCATCAGAACCAAAAGGCATATTGTTAGCTTGCGAAATCCCAAGATTTATCAAAACAGCATCTAAATCATTACTCTTATTTCTCTCAAAAACTGCCACACATTCAATTATGCCAAGATTCGCATTATACTGAAATTTATAAGACCAATTATGTTTGCAAACTGTATCATTCAATGCCTGGCAAAAAGACACATATATCTCTTTGGTAATATATGGCATACCACCACGAATGTCAATTTCATCTATTGTAAGACGTTTAGGCATTGCTTCTTTCAATGCGGATAAATTATCTGCGTACTTATTCGCAAGTCCTAACGTTTCTATATAATTGATTTTATCCGCTAAATTTCCTGATAAGTATATGTTTTTAGGAATGAACTTTTCTTCTTCTGGACAGAAAAACACCTCTCCTTTGCACACTTGTTGCCAATTATCTCCAAACTGTTCTTCCAAATATGCGATGTCTATCTCTCCAAACTTTTTGTTCATAGAATATAAGACATGCTCTTCGATAGTATTGGGAAGTTTGTGTTTCGAATTGACAAATATATTTCTTTCAAGAATATCGGCAACTTCAATCTTTCCTTCCTCGTTTCTTTTTTCCAAAAGAATTATGTCAAGAAAATCCTTATCTAAGTTTTTGATAAAAGAAATGTCTTTGTTGTCAAACAGATTTCCATTCTTTTTGACAAAATTTTCATAAACATTTCTAATATATACAAGGCTTTTGTCAAATTCGTCACTAACCTGACTGTTAGCTGTTTCTTTCGCAATCTTTCGGTGATTTTTATATGCGTCTCTCAAATCAATATAATCAGACAAAGTAGAAATTTGCTTATCTGATAATCCCTCGATTTTCTCTAAAGATGACGATTGTTCACCGTAAGTGTTATAAGAGAAGTATTCCACATAAGGAATTTTGATTCCGTCTTCTTCTATTATGACAACATTCTTGTTAAATGTTGTTTTTATTGTTTGTTCCTCTTCAATATCCTGTTCTGGAATAACACTTAAAAATTCGCCTTCCTCTTCGATCTGTTTTAATAAGGTGCTTTTCATCTTAGCACTCAAATCTTTGATTTCATCAAGAGAAAGGATTTTTGATTCTGACGGATGAGAAACAAAAAAGTCCTTTTTAACGAACTTACCCATTCCTCTTGTTCCGATAAACAAATCTCCTAAAATAAGAGAGTCAGATTCCGCTTCAACCTTCTTTTCGTCAGCAACATTCTGATAAGTTTCTCTAAAAATATTGTTGACATATCTGGTATTGTATGTGTCAGTATCTTCACCCTTTTTATTCTTGCCAGTAGCTTTCTCTATAATTGACACATCAGAGCTGTTGACAAATTCAAATTTTTGAATTTTCTCTTCTCCTTTTTTCCATTTACGGAAAATAAGAACATCGCATTCAGTTTGTTCTGAATCTGCAAATACACCAGCTGGCAAACGAACAACACCTATTAGTTTCGCTTGATTCGCAATCTCCTTTCTTACATCGTTTCTGCTGTTATCCAAAAAGCCTGTACTAGTAATAATCATACTCATACCTCCTTCCTTTGTTTGCTCCAGCATCTTCATAATGTAGTAGTTATGTAGCGAATTTTTTGCCATTTTCTGAGCTGATGACTTATATTTCCAACTCAAATCTATAACATTAAGAGTATTGCCAGAAAAAGGAACGTTTGTAGCAGTGACATCAAAATCCTTGTTTAATTTTACATCTTGTAAAGGACTATTAATGATATTAGCATTAGGGTATAATATCTTAGTAGTCAAGCTTGCCAAAGGATCAATATCTACACCTACAATATCAAGATTCTTATCATCATAATCTTTGATGAAAGCACCCATTCCGACAGCAAAATCTCCGAATTTTTGACCTTGTTGAAGACCTGCGGATTTTACAATCTCAGATAAAGCAGAAGTTATTTCGTTAGGAGTATAGTAGCTCGTATTTTTGCTATACGCATCACTAGTCACACTATTATTTCTACCGTTAATCGAGTCACACAACTCCTTCCATAATCCATCAATTGTGTCTTTAGCCAATTCATAGTCTTGACTGTATTTCTGTGCCAGACAATTATACTTTTTAGTATAATAGTTAGGGCAATTATCCAAACTCGTCTGAAAATATCTGTTCAGTATATCCTTAACAGCACCATTATTACGATTTAATCCAGTTATTCCTTCACTGAAATTTTTCACGCAATAACGCAATATTTCATTTTCCCTTTCTGAAAAAGAAAAAAGTCTTATGCCTTTAGACTTAGCGTATTCATTGAGATAGGCTGTGCTTATGATCGTAACATCTCCATCTGAATAAGGTCCTATTCCTAATCTTCTTTTAAGACTGTTTATTTCATCTTCATTAGGCACAATCTCATTTATAGGTCTATGTTCATAGGATTCTGGGATGTCTTCTTCAATAATATTCTGTTGGACAGGTTCTACATCCTCTTGCGATATTTCAGATTCGCTTTCTATAGCAGATTCTGTAAAATTTGAATATTTAACAGACCATATAGCTCCTTCTTTAATGTCGGCAATATCTTCTCCTGTGAATGCACGAGCAAACACCTCGTTGTCAAAAACAAAGCATTGACCAAATTCTTCTCCCTTACTACTTGTGTAAGCAGGTCTGAATTTGCCATTTAACTCTCTACGAAAATTTTGTATGTTCTCATCCATTACAAAGTCTTCGCCAAAATATATTATAACCTCTTGTTTCTCTTGGTCAACACTTATGCGAGGTTTAAACTTCCATATAGAAGTCAAAACCTCGCCATTGTTTGCCAATACAGATTCAAGTTCTTCAAAACTTTTTACCATATTGTAGTCTCAAAATGATGATTATCTACCAATCTTGATTGTCTTTCTTTCGTTTTCAAGATTTTGTACCTTATCCTCCTTTGCTTTTTCCATTTTTAGGAAATCACTTATTTTAAGGACTCCTTTCGCAAGAATGTGTTCCTGTACTGAGTTAGCCAATTCATGGCACTTCTCCAAAGATCTTCCTTTAATTGGATATTGTCTTTGTTCTATCTCTCCTGTTTGTTGGTTTACTTTCTCCATAATGTCTGCTGAAGAAAAACCGATAGACATAGAACCTTTGTCTGAAATAACAAATCCTCCTAATGCTCTAACTTGAGAACAAATCTCCTTCATCGTTTTGTTGTCTAAATTATCTGTCTTCAGACGAATCATGACAACTTCAGGAGCATCTTTAATTGTGTATGTTTGGTTCTGACATAAATTATGATACTCCTTCTTCTCTACGTTGATAAGTGTTTTTATTTCCTTGTCAATCTGGTTCAAATACTTCTGACAAGTAGTAGCACCGATTTCTAAAGAAGCTATTTTTGCCTGTAACATACTTGCTTTATATTGCAATTCATCAAGTGCTACTTGTCTGTCCTCTCCTGTAACCCCATTCGGTGTTGTTGTAACAAATGTAGCTTTAATACTACCGTCTGCATACTCTTTCCATGAATTCTCCTTTAATTTGAATCCGTACTCTTCTGCTATAGCGGTAACTTTTGCACCTTTGGGAAGATGATTGACCTCTACAGATACAAAATCTTTTTCCTCTTTTGCAGAAATTAGAGTATCAACACTCATAACTGACGCATTGCCATTCAATTTTGAAGTCACCGTCTGTACTTCGTCTCTGACCTGCATTGCAGTTTCTATATCATTGTTTGGAACAACGATATAACGAGAAGTGTAACTGTTGCCTTGTTTAGATACTTTTTCTTCTGAAACAATAGTTAGACCTTTGTTTTTAAGGGATTCCTGCAATCGATCCAATTCTGCCTTGTTGGAATCTTTGTTCATGTCTACGTCCTTGTCGATATAGACAGAAACGGCATAAGAATCAAGTCCTTCTTGACGGATACCCTTCATCTTGAAGTTTTCTTTGACAATTGCGTCAAGATCCTTCTTAAATTCCATCATACACTTGTACGCATCTTTTTGAGATACAAAAGTGCGAAATTCTCTAGGCTCTCGTCCATACGCAAGATCGTTTTGGCGAGCTTTCTCAATGAAAGTATCACTATACTTGATAGGAAATGTAATGATAGTGGAATGGTACATTGACGTAGACAATTTGGCTATACCATTCTCTTTTACTTTGTCTGATAGAGTCTTAAATTGTTCGGGAGTAAGTTCGTTGTTGTTGTAGATCAACTTAACCTCGTTGTCTGATGCTGTAACTCGGTACTTAGTCAGATTGTATTCAGAACGGATCTTAGCTTCAGATACAACAATAGTATCTTCATTGAATCCGTACTCAATAGATTTTTCACGGTTCAATCCAATGAAATTGTTTGCATCTTCTTGAGTTGCAAACTGGAAAGAATAGGTATTCTTTGTAGATGCAGTATCGAATAATGTTTCATTCATTGCTTTGGTCAAATATGTGCCATTGCATTGCTCACACACGTTTCTAACTGCCTGGAATTGGGAAGGCGACAAATTTGTGTCGCTAATTGTTACGACTACTCCTGCATCAATTCCATCTGCAAGCTCTTTTTTCTCCGAAGATACAGTCATATTCTGTATCATGTCCCATACCTTTCCTAGAGTGATGTCTGCACTCTTTTGGATCTCTTCTGAATGAGAGTCCATTACCTGATTTTGATTCAACACAAATTCAGGTGTTTCGTTTTCGTTTGGCATAATTTTATATTTTTTAATTAATAGAATCTGTCGATAACCTGGTATCCGTAATTCAAGCGAAATGAAGATTTTTTATCGAGCGACCGAGAACGCATTTTCTATCTCTTGTCGTTCTTCATCATTAGAATTTAGATTTCTTAGATTAGCACCTAATTCTAAATATAGATTAGCGAGTTCTCTCATTTTCTTTTGATATCTCTCAACACTAGGCTTAATGACATTGAAATAATCATTAATATGTTTTGTCCTTTCTTCTTTATTGACAGCCACTTTGGTTATATCCTTAAACTGTTCAATCAGCATTGTCAGTATTTCTTTAAGTGATGCTACTCTGTCAAGCACAAAACGAGCTTCATTCACTTTACTGATAAGACCTTGAAAAAAGAATGTCGTCATATTCAAATTATTACTGATGGTAATTATTTCTGTTTGTAGAGCTTCTAAATCACAGAATTTACGATACAGATCATTGTATATCTGAGATACACAAGTCAATGGAATTGGACTATAGAACATTGTTGCCAATTGCTCTATAGAACCAGCTATTTCTGTTAGGATCACATTACCTAACTTAATTAGAGTATCAGCAAATCCAACTTTAACCCAACGCTCTTCATATTTAGAGAACAACTCATCATTTAATTGATCCTCTGTTATTCCTAGTAATTCTTCTGTTGTCATTTTATTTAGATTTAATGTCTTTTAAATTTAACACCTGCTCCTTCCGTCTGTGAAATTTCATTTTTTGGAAGAATATCTCTTTTATTGAAAATTCTAAGAGCAAAACTTGATTTTGCGTTAAACTGTAAATCCTGAGCTTCTTGCCTTGTTTGATTATTGATAGATAAATTGGTCAAGGCAATATCTGCATTTTTAGTTTTGCCAGTTTGGGTTTGATACTCTATATTCAATGTTTCACCATTGCGGAGTTTCAACAAATCTTTGTCGCTTAAATGATATTCGTTTTTTATCTGTTCAAGACGCAGATTAGGCAATCTCTCAATTTTCACTTCTTCCCCATCTTTCTTTATGACGAAATCCTGACCATCTTTCGATACAAAATATCGATTGCTGTTTTTTTTATCCTCTTTTTGCTCCGATGTCAATTCTGTCTTCAGCAATTCCAGTTTATGGTTATCTACAGTAATGACTTTATATTCGCCTTCTTCATTTCTGATAAGTTTTAGCCTTCCTTCTGTAGATATATTCAAGATATTGCTGTCGTCACCACAAGGTGTTTTAAGACTCATTATTGACGTTTCTTGTCCAATTATGAATCTTTCATAATTTCCTTCTTTTTGAAGCTTCGCTTTAGTGATTCCTGTATTCTTTTCTATAGCGTTCCAGTTGATGTTTTTTTCTATTTCCTCAATAGGAATGTCAAGATTCTTTTGTTTTGAATATTCTGTTTTAAGAATAGAATTTTCATCCTCAAAATCTTTAGTTGTTATCCAATTTGCTTTTTTTGCCAATTCAGAATCCAATTTAAGTGTGTCTTCTTTAGACAAAGCAATATCGGGTTGTTTTAATATATCTTCCACAATAGAAATTGAGTTCTCCCCAATTTCAAATGTGTCAATTTTTAGACTTTTGTCTTTATGTTGCTCTAAATCCAAAGTAAAAGCTTGGCTATCTTTTGTGCATATATTATAACTAACATTGCCATCTTTGTCTTCTATTCTGGTAACAATTCGATTCTCTTTTGCAGGTTCTACTTTGTTTTCTTTTTCATTTGACAGAGATCTTATGCTTGCCCATATTTCTTTTATATCATCTTTAATCTTTAGTTGATGATAAAACGATGTTAGAAAAGCAAGAAGATAATCTTCTTTCATCACATCGATATCTCTGTTTGAAGAATGCGATTGCTTCTTGTCAGTTAATTTTTGAGCAGAATCATCCTTTTTTATTTGTTCTTTTTGATCTTTTTCTATGCCATCAGAAGTCACATTGCTTTCCTCTATAGGATTAGTGAGGTTGCTACTATCAAGTTTCTGATCTTCTTTAACATTCTGAGATTCCTCCCTTTTTAATTCTGAATCTATATCATCAAGAGAGACATTGCTTTCTTCCAAGATCGTTTTTTCTTTCTTTGGTCCGTAAAGAATCTCGCCCTCTTCAATTTTATTATATTTCTTTGCATACTCTTTGTCATTACCTAGAAAAGCTTGCACTCTTCCATTCCAATTGCCCCATGCCGAGCCTATGGATTTGAAATCGAAGTAATGCTGATAGCCTTCATATTTATCTCCAACAAATCCTTTACCTCGAAAACCTTGCAAGTGTACCCCTAATTTTTCAATTGCTTTCTTTTCTGATATCTTTAGATTATCAAAATCTAATATAATGAGCCTTGTTCCCCAGCTCATAGCATGGTCATCTTTTACGATTTTACCCTCTTTGTTAAGGCGAGATAATAAATCCCATACATCTTTAACTGTGATGACCTCATCAGTCTGATCTTCTGGCAAAACGTCGCCTACTTCTGGAAAAGAAACCGTATTTGCAACATCTGAAGTTCCAAGAATGTCAGTTAAGGCATCTTGATTAACTTTACTATAATCTATTTCGTTTTCCATTATCTTTTCATTTTTATAGTTGATGCATTGTCATTGACTCTTTGAAGATCTAGTTCTAAATCACAATCAGTTACCAACTTGCTGATTAGCTTGTTGTTTTTAATATCTTCAATCTTGCTATAACAGTATTTCCAAAAATCATTTAGATCATCAAAGTTGCTGTATTTGAATCGCAAATCTTTTACTCTCTGATTTCCGAAAGTTTCTGTGAAATATTTAGTTGCAGTATTCCCTGCTTCGTCATTGTCTAAACATAAGTATATTGTTTGGGAATAATTAAGAGCTTCTACAGCCTTATTCTTAAGACTCGTAGAGTTTAATACTAGATAGTTGTAATTATTTACATCCATTCCTTTGTATTTCATCATTTCTATGAATGACAACATATCAAAGAACCCTTCAAACACGCATACTGCTTGTTTGTTGTTGTGGTAATATGTAATGTCTTTACATATTTTTTCTCCTGTAGTATTCCCAATCAGTTTGACATACTGATTTCTTATTTCAAAATGATTCTTTGTGTTGGAAGGAAAACCTATAGCACTATAAGTTTTGTTGTTCTTCTTATTGTAAAGAGTCAATTCTTTACAAAACATGTCTAAAGTTTCTTTGCTTATTCCTCTAGATAGTGCATATTTTGTCAACTCTTTGTCAGAGAAAGAAGACTGTGATATTATTCTATTGTTGTAAATGGGAATGTTGTTAATCCCTATTTCGTCACCCAGTTCCTCAAATTTCTTCTTGTTTTTTTTGTATTGGAGGTTGAACGAATTGTTTGAATTGTATGATACAACTCCACCTAGAAGATTATTACAATAATTTATTATTGTTTTGAAATCGGATGTCCCAATGAATTTACCTACTAAGTCAATAATTGAGAATCCTCTATCATTAAGGTCGTTTTCTGAAAGATCTTTCCATATTTTGCCATCTCTAGAAATTGTAAAAGATGGATGCACATCGTCTCTGAACGGAGAATGATATAAATATCCAGAAGAAGTATGTCTTACAGGTTCGATGCCATTGTTCTTTAAAAACTCGACACAGGTCAGTTGTTCTTTAATCTGGGTAATGTTCATATATACGTCTATATCATTACGTTATATGATTACAGTCCCGTCCATACCGCCAAAAGGAGTTCAGAAATGGACTCCTTTTTTTTATCTATTTTGGGGTAATTATATGGCATTTGACCCCAAATGAGGATTGCAAAGGGCGGAACGCCCTTGCCTCTCCCAAAGCGCGAGCCGAAGGCGAGCGCGTATAAATCAACCACAGAGGCTCAGAGCTCTCAGAGAAAGACTACGTCTTTTTTTGAGAAAAAGAAATTGATATCAGTCAACAAATGGAAAAGAGCCAAATAAAAAGGCATTGGGGTCAAGTTGTATATAATCTCCAAAACGAAAGACGAGGAGATGCCCCGTCTTTACATTTGTCTAATTTTGCTTATTTTGGGAATTGATTAAATTCTATAATGTATCGGCAAATGATTTCAAATCGTTGTAGAATTTGTCAGTATAATCTTTTGCCTGTTCAGACTCTCCATCTGTAAGTAGGAAAACCGTTTGCATTCCTGCTTTGTATCCAAACTGAAGATCCGATAAAGAATCACCAACCATCGTAGACTCTGCAAAATCAACTTCAGAGAAATCGCGTTTAGCATCCTTAGCCATACCGATGGCAGGCTTACGTCTTCCTGTCTCCTCACAAGTCTTGTCTACGCAATGATAAATCTTGTCAATTCGTCCTCCCGCGTTGACTACATCTTTAATCATTGAAGCATGAACCTCCTCAAGATCTTGCTCAGAAAACAAGCCCTTACCAATTCCTCGTTGATTAGTGACAATAAAAATTCTGTCAAACTTCTTTGCAAACACTGCCATCGCATCTTTTGCCCCATTTAAGAACTGAAACTCCTCTGGCTTTGTCACATAACCGTCAACGATTCTTTTATTGATTGTACCATCCCTATCTAAGAAAAGATATTTAGCCTTAGGGAATAGTCCACCAAACTCACGCTGTGCCTTATAATAATCATCAGGCACACCGATATCAATGAAATATCCTCCAAATGGATAAGCCACTATATTCTTGCGGAACGACGGCATTTCAAGAATCTCCTTCTCAAAAGAGAATTTTGCAGGCATACCCTGTGCGAGAAGCCAATCCTTCTTCACAATATAAATTCCACCATTGATGAATCCTTCTCCACTCAATTTGCCCTTCTCTACGAAATCTTGCAAATTGCCGTCGGCATCCACCTTCACAGCTCCATATCTCTCAACATTCTCCACCTTGCGCAACGCGATAGTGATATTGTTTCCCTTGTCGAAATGAAATTTCTCAAAGACCTTGAAATCGATATCGAAAAGAGTGTCCCCATTAAGGACAAGAATATCATTGCTCTTCGCATAAGTCGACGCGAGGGCAATCGCGCCACCTGTGAATAGCGGAGTCGTCTCCTGTGCATAGCTAATATCGATTCCACGGTAGCTATCACCGAAATACTCCTGAACTTTCTCATGCATATAACCGGTTGACAGAATGACGTGGTTGATTCCTATTCCACGTAGGCGTGCAAACAAGTAAGCCAAGAATGGTCTCCCGTCAACTGGGGCCATAGGTTTCGGAATATTTCCAAGTACATGTTTCAAACGTGTGCCGAAACCACCTGCCAATATAATCGCTTCAGTAATCATATAGTCCAAGTCTTAAGTCCGTTGGAAGTAAACTCGTATCTTTTAGCTGCTACTCCTAGTTCAGCCAAGGCTCTCTCTACAGCGAAACGAGTACAGTTTGGACAGTAGAAGAACATGAATCCACCACCACCAGCTCCAGAGATTTTTCCTCCTGTCGCTCCAGCCTTAAGAGCAGTCTCATATAGTTTATCAATAAACGGATTTGAAATTCCATCCGTCATCTTCTTTTTATATTCCCAACCGAAATTAAGAAGTTCACCCATTGCATCTATATCACCTTTTAAAAGATGCTCTTTCATCTGGACAGCTTGCTCCTTCAATTTGTGCATCGCTTCAATCGACGTCTGGTTCTTTCCCTTCACATTCTTCACCTGTCCTTCAATGATCTTAGCCGACTCACGACTTGTCTGTGTGTAGCAAAGAAGAAGATTGTGAGCAAGTTCATTCTGAAATTGGCAACGCACACGAAGTGGATTTACAATGACCTTGTTGTCTGCATAGAATTCCATGAAGTTAACTCCACCGAATGTAGCAGCATACTGGTCTTGTTTTCCTCCTGCCATCTTCAAATCCTCACGCTCAATCTTGTATGCGAGCTGAGCAATATCATACTCACCAAGAGGAAGTTTAAGCCACTCAGCAAACGCACCCACAATCGCTACCATAAGTGTAGACGATGTACCAAGTCCCGAACCCGCCGGTGCATCAACATGAAGAGTGATACGGAATGAAAGCGGTGAATGAGTAAAGTCAGATACTATTCTATTATAGGCACCACGAGCCAAAACAAAGAAGCCTTCAGTTGATAAAACTTCTGTTGCCTCACACTCCTCAAACTCGTCACAGTCTGGGCCTACAAATTCTACCTTGCCATTATCAAGAGGCTCGATAGTGGCGTAAGCATACATGTTAATTGTTGCATTGAGAATGGCTCCACCATAAAGGTCAGAGAATGGAGAAACATCTGTACCTCCTCCTGCAAGGCCAAGTCTCAACGGTGCTTTACTACGGTATATCATGTTTGTTAATTTAAGTTCTTTACTAAAGTATAACGGAAAACCATTCCCTATTATTGTTTTCTTATGTCAAAAATAGCTAATAAATTTTATTTTTTTTGCTGATGAATGTAACAAATATGGGCGGTCTGAGTTAAATGTTAAATGTAAAATGTGAAATGCAAAATTCTAAAGGACCGTATTCAAACAAATGCGAAGAAAATAAACGATAACGTTAACGTTGACGAAAACGAAAACGAAAACGAAAACGAAAACGAAAACGAAAACGAAAACGAAAACGAAAACGAAAACGAAAACGAAAACGAAAACGAAAACGAAAAAGGTGCGAACCGTTTGGCTCGCACCTTTTTCTATCTCTAAGCTCTCAACTTTAAGCTCTAAGCTCTCTTACTGTCTGATCAAAGTGAAGTGGCCTGTGTAGGTCTTCTTGATCTCCTTGATCTGGATC
>JAZUGF010000160.1:0-42419 GCA_045641065.1 Paludibacteraceae bacterium
GTTTGCATGGCTTGAAAATTTTAGAAGACTAACTATTGATTACGAATTTTACTCTGAGTCTTCTGTCGCAATGATTCAATTAGCCTTCTGCTTTTTGATCCTTAACAAAATTTTCCACTAAAATTTAAACAGCTTCTAAAAAACCTCGTCTTTTTCATTATATTAAGCAAAGGGCTACCCTACTCTAGGCATTCCTTCTTGTTGTCCTCAAACCAATCAGTAAGAGCCTCAGCAAATGTATACTTGAATTTGTAGCCACATTCAGCAAGTTTCTTACCACAAATATTTGTGGAGATCTGTAACTTCTTAACACGTGCAGGGCAAATACCCATTGGGCTTCCTAATAGCTTTGCAATACCAGCAGCTGGCATAATTAGACAGTTTGGAATATATGGCACAAACTGAGTCAATCCCGTCGTCTTCTTCATCTCTGTAACAATCTGCTCAATTGTGTAAGCAGGCTCAAATGTGCAATTGTAAGTCTCGACGTGAGTGTCATCCTTCTCAACATTCCACATGATGAAATTGACCAACTCCTTCACATAGATGCATGCTTTGATTGTGTCCTTTCTTCCAGGATAAGCAAAAGTATGCTTTCTTATTCCCCAGTATAGACGGGAGAAATTTCCATTCTCTCCTTTTCCAAATACCACACCAGGTCTTACGATAGTCAACTGACGATTCTGCTGATCTTTAGCTTGCCATGTCTTGTGTATATTCTCAGCAACTAATTTTGAAATACCATAAGGAGTGTTCGGAGTAGGCAAAGTAGACTCACTTTTTAGTTCCTCAGACGCACCATATGGAGCGATAGAACTAGTAAAAACCATCTTCTTAATACCATACTTCTCTGCAAAATCACAAACATTCTGAGCACCAAGCATATTAGTCTCAAAATACTCATTATCCGGATGTCCGGGTGTCCTATGTACAGCCGCAAAATTAAATATGATATCATCCGACGATGGTGTAAAAGGCACCTGTATAGGCTTTCTCACATCACAAGCCACATATGTAGCAGGGTGAGATTCTCCGTCGCACAAAGCCGGTTTATAATTCTTCACCGTCGGCAAAGGATCTCCCTGTTTAACAATATCCAAGTTGTATATATTAGCGTCCGGATTCTGTGCCTTTAGCAATTTTGCCAAATGAGTACCTATAAATCCAGTACCGCCGAAAATCATATAGTTCATATCAAAAGTATTAAATGAGCTTCAATATAAATATTAGACAAGATACAATATTTTTTTTAGATATGCAAGAAAGACGTATGCCCTACTTACATCAATATACCAATACCTTCCTTCTATTCACCATATAGACACCTCGTTTCATCGGAATCATTATCATTGTATTTGAATAAAGGTCAACATATCTAACAAATCTACCATCTGAAGAATAAACTGATACCGTTTGATCAACAGGAGAGATAATATAGAACTTAGCCTTTGATGAGAATATTCTGACATTTTCCAAGCCGGTCACATTTTTGACCACTATCGATGAGTCTATCATATTAATAGAATCATTTTTATTGGAAATTTCCGGCTTCAACGTGTCTGGCAACAACGTATCCGTTATTTCCGGCTTCAACGTGTCTGGCAACAACGTATCCGTTATTTCCGGCTTCAACGTGTCTGGCAACAATGTATCCGTGATTTCTGGCTTCAACGTGTCTGGCAACAATGTATCCGTGATTTCCGGCTTCAACGTGTCTGGCAACAACGTATCCGTGATTTCTGGCTTCAACGTGTCTGGCAACAACGTATCCGTGATTTCCGGCTTCAACGTGTCTGGCAACAACGTATCCATTATTTCCGGCTTCAACGTGTCTGGCAACAACGTATCCGTGATTTCTGGCTTCAACGTGTCTGGCAGTAAAGAATCTGGAAGTAGAGAGTCGGAAAGCAATGAATCAACCAATAGAGTATCAGCCCACAAGTCGTCAGGCAAAGAATCTGGTTCTCTTGTCAAATGATAAATCATTCTTCCTTTGACATCCCATTTCAAGTAAGCACCACTATCCGATTGAGTTGTTATCCATTCATTCATAAGACCAACAATTGAATCAAGGGTTGCTTTCTTTTCTTTTAGTTGGAGAAGAGCAAAACAATTATCTTTTAATCCCTCATTCTCTCCAACAAAATCAGGAGTCGGACTGCTGACACAATGCACATCAGTTCCAGAATAAGAATTGAAAATTTCACTGGCCTCATTGCCGTAACCTATCACACCTCCTGTCGAAGATTCGCGTCCATACACGCTAGCAACGTTAAATGAATTTGAGACATTGCCAGTCACTCCATCTAATCCTCCATTGCAACCTGTAATTCCACCGACAAACTTACTTCCATTGATTTCGCCATCGTTCATGGCATTAACTATGAAGCCGTCATTTCGACCTGCGACTCCACCAATTTTATTATATCCGACTATAGAAGCAAAATTCTCACAATTATCTACAAATCCAACTTTAGATTCATAACAGTTAGCATTAGCAAAACCACCATTGTAGCCACATACTCCGCCACATCCTTCTGTAGCAGTTATGGCACCGTAATTAGAGCTGTTTTTTAAAGTGCCATAATTATAAGCACAAATGCCTCCGCTTCCGACCTGACAATTCACGTCAGCCGTATTAGAACAACTGTCAACAAGGTTGAAATTAACTCCACATACACCACCAGCAAACTGGCGGCCATCTATAGTACATTGAGTATTTTTGCAATTAGAGACAATTCCAAAATTTGAGGCCACTATACCAGAAGTCCAGTAGTTACCATGGACATAACCATTCTCAACAATCAAATCTTTAATTGTTCCTTTTTGTCCAACATAAGCAAACAATCCCTGGTAATTATCCTTAGAATTAATATAAAGATTCGAAATTTTGTGATTGTTTCCGCAAAAAGAGCCTTCGAAATAATAATAAGAATTTCCTATAGGTATCCAACTGCCAATTGAATCGCCACAAATTTCAGACAAATCAATATCATTAGCGAGACTGAATACAATGTCCAGATATTCTGTTCCATTATTTACATCTTCAGCTAAAGCGACAAGCTGTTGAGGTGTTGAAACAAGATATGGAGCATCTATTGTACCCTCTCCTTCCCAATCTGTGCTGAAAGAAGATAAGCACAATAAATTCAAGAATAATATGGCAATGATAACTTTTTTCATTTCTTCGGTTTGTTAAAAGTTCCCGTTGACGGATCGTAGTAGTTAGAATAAAAGAACTCAATCTCATCCATATGTTCATCAAAAAACTCTTGAGTGTCAATAGAAAACATAGCCACTTTAAGAGGCATCACACACTTTAGATTTCTAAACACTTTATAGTTTTGATCGGTACTTGCCGTGATGAAATCAATTCTTCCGTTTCCTCTCAACAAATTGCTTATAACATTTGTGAATGTATTGTCTACATGATAAGAAGATTGCATCACATTATAACCTTTCTTTTTAAGGACGAAATAATCATCTTGTAAGAAACACTCTACATATACCCTATCCTTAATTTCCGAAAATAGTTTTTCTATGATTGCAGGGTCCGAAATTTTGTCAGTCACAATTGATATGTCAGGATGGTTCTTCAAAGTGTCTACAATCTCCTGGATCGAAATAGGTGTATATTCACCATAGATTTTTCTTTCGCTAAATTCAGCAAAAGAAAGCAGAGAGTCCAAAAGTTCACTATGGTCTGTGATTTTATTGAATTTAGTCCAATCGTGCGACGCAATAAACACCCCATCTGAAGTGGAATCAATATCTACCTCCAGAAACTTATACCCTTTCTCAATTGAGCTAATCATCGCCTCTCGAGAATTGGAATATGTATGTCCCCCAATTGCACCAAGAGCATGTGCGATTGCTTTAGGTTGGGCAAAAGAAGAGATAGCAGACAAAAGCCAATAAATGACTAATGTACAATATATAAAATTTGTATTTTTCATTTGTAGTGTTTTTTTGTTATTGAGTATTATAAAGGCAAAATTATTTTTTGCGATCTTGACAACTTATATTCACAAAATTCACGACTGTCAATATAATCTTTTGTTGCCGTCATAAAACATTCACAACGGTGTACAAATTTATAGAAAATAAAAAAATGGAGAAACTTTTATAATAAATTTCTCCTTAAAATATGTAACAATTTATATTTTGAGCACAACTGATTTTCACATATTGTCAAACAATCACTTATTTATTTTCAAACTTATAATCTCCATTCAAAAGCAAGGGCAAATCGATATATTTGTTAAAATTATCAGTATCATTAGGGACGCTACCCACTTTTGAGAATTCCGTATAAATACATTGAGATGAGAACCCATAATCTTTATGTGTAAACATCACTTTGTTTTTTACAGGCAATGAATCAAATGCTCTTAAATCGTCAACTGTGCACCCATTCATCTCAGAAAATTTATAAATAACATTATTCCAATTTATACGAGAAATTCTACGTCTCCACTTTTTTTCTGCTTCTTCCGGACTATGATAGTGCATAAATATGATCTCAATATCCAAACATTTTGCGATCGGGCAATTAACACATTCTTTTCCGTATTTCTTTAACGTATCAACATATCTAGAATTTTCAAGCGTAATGAATTCAAGAGGTGCATTAAGATAAGATTTTATATCATATATAAATTTGATATAATCTTGTGCAAAAAAGAACATTCCAACCGTAGGTGTCAAATATGGCAATCCATAATGTTGATAAACAAACCCCGCCCAACAATTATTTGAAATGATAGAAAAGTCTGTTGATATACCATGCTTTTTTAACTTTTTCAAACGATATGGAGCTAAATATGGATTTGTCCATTTTCTATAATCTCGTTTTATTCGGCTTACTATTCTTCTTTTTAATGACGCTATCAACATAAAATGTTCAATAGATAAATTAAAGATTAACCTTAAATCTCACTACACTTATAACATGTTATATAAATTTGTCATATCATCAATTTTGACAAATTTAACTTTGTGATAAACACGTTATATATATAACCTATGATATAAGACATTATCAACTGACCTATCCAAACGAATAATTGACAACACATAATGTCTGAAGCAAACAAAGACATCACATAAACAATGCATTCAAAAACTAGTATATGCACAAGGTACCACTCATATGAGAACTTACTAGTGAATACGAAAAATGAATTGACAAAGTTTAACTTGTATATAATTAAAGCAACACTTAAATAACCAAATAAAGACGGAACATCATTAAACATTTTCAGCACACCTCCGGTAAAGCCAGCATACCCTGTCATTCCTATACATATACACGCAATCACTAATAACTTAGCAAAAGAAGGAATAGCAAAAGTCTGGTGGTCTGACATATATTTTTTTGCCAAACACATTCCAAGTACAAATTCCCATAAATACTGTAAGAAGAAGCTATTCCATATTCTCATCTCTACATTATCCAACAGCACAACGACAATAATCCAGATTAAACTTATCAATAAACCAACAAACAAAGGTAATTTTTGAGATCTTTCACTTAATTTTTCAAAACACCTTACAATCAACGGCCAACATAAATAAAACTGAATTATTGTTGAGACAAACCACATTTGCATTCCCAAAGAACATTCGTATTGTTCGCAAAACATCTTAAATAAAAGAATATGGGAAAGCATGCACATCAATTTATCTTGCTCTGAACAAAAAAATGGTAATATTGAAGATAGCAATATCACAAGAGCATATGGAAAATATACTTTTATAAAACGACGTTGTAGAAAAAGTGGGAACGATAATCTCTTGTTTAGATGTGATAAATAAAGACCAAAACCACTACATAATATAAAGACATGAACACCGGCACCTCCAAAAGACAATGCCTTATCAAAAATATTCAGTCCAGTCTTGAACTGCATCAAATGCATCAAAACAATAGTTGTTATAGAAAATCCCTTTAAGTAATCAACAATAACCAAACGCTGACTCATAATATTTCTCTTTAAGTAGTAATTCAGTTATTTTATCAATGTTCTTTTATTCTTAACACTTTTGCAGGTACACCTGCCACTACATTATATTCAGGAACATCATGAGTGACAACCGACCCGGCTCCGATAACTGCATTGTTACCTATATGAACATCTTCAACAATACAAACGCCAGGTCCTATATACACATTATCACCGACAACCGCAGGTGTGTTATGATTGGAACCTATAGTTGAAAATTGGCTGACGTTTACATTTTTACCTATGATTGTTCGAGGATGAATCACAATACCTACTCCATGTCCAATATAAAATCCTCCTCCTATCTTTGAACTTGAGTGTATTTGAATTCCAAATTTTGATTGTAAATGATGTAACACCAATTTGGAAAAAATACCGATTAGGCCATTGACAGAAGCAAGTCTCATCCAAAAACAATATCTAAAGCCTCTCTCCATAAAATATATTTTAAGAAACCCTCCGTCTACAAGCCTTTTATGTTTAACCAAATCTTCTCTGATTAAATCTAATGCTTCTGTCAATTTCATAACAATCTTTTCTTAACGTTATTTTTTATTCTTCTTTGAGAAAAACTTATTCTTAAAAGAGACAATAGGGAAAACAAAAGATGCCCTAAAATATCTTTTTCTAGTATGAGGCTCCTTAAACATTCGGTAGAGAAATCTGAAATCATGTTTGTCTACCCAATGTGGATAATAGTTGATTAGATTTTTTGATGTCTGATGTATAAACCCTCCACAGGAAAAACCAATACCTTTGAATCCTGATTTTTTTGCCTTCAAAAGAAACTCTTCTTGTTTCACTATACCCATTCCGACAATAAGATAATCCGGAGCCATATCTATTATCTGAGATATAGCAGCAACCATATCATCATCATCCTTAAAATAACCGTTTCTAAATCCGATAATTCTTAATTCAGGATAACTTTCATGCAATATTGAGATCGCCTTTTTTACCTCATTTTCTTTTGAAGCAACAATATAAATACTCTTGTTGTTTTCTATCGCGTCTTGAAACAATTTTGGAGCTATGGAAGTCATATCAAAACTGTTTCTAGACACCTCGATATCGTACAATCCTTTAATTGTATTTGCTAATAACACCCCATCTGAAAAGACTCCATCAAAAGATGTAAACAGATCAATATTCTTCTGAGCATCCAAGTATGAAACTGGATTTAAAAACGTATAGATTGCACCTTGTTTTTCAAACAAAGTGTCCAACATTTTCTCAGACTCAACTATTTTTGCTATTAACGTATCCTTAATCATCACTGCAACAACGACAAATAAGAAGAAAACTGATTTTCCTTACCAACCATGACTTTTACATTCTTATAAAAGTCTCTACGCAAAGAATCATCATTCACCATGTTTAGCATAATATTTCCTAACGACACATCATCCTTAGTTATTTCTGTTGTGAAATTTTCACTCACGTCTTCAATCTCACAAACACACTTAGAATAAAGATCTGAGTCAGAAAACATCTCTTTCGGTACGGATCTTCGGGTTCCAACAAAAGGGATCCTTAAAGAACTTGATTCTGCCAACACAATAGGAAATCCTTCATAATTACTTGACAGAACAAACATATCAGCGTTTTTAAGATACTTATATGGATTTTTGTTGAAAGGCAAAAAGCATACCTTGTCAGAAATATTCAAATCATCAGCCAAACGATGCATTTTTTGTTCATACTCACCACTTCCAACTACAACTAATCTTACGTCTTTATTAGTTCCTTGTCGTAAAAGATATGCGTATGATTTCAACAAACGCCAATGAGCTTTTTGATTTGAAAAACGACCAATATTGAATATATAAAATAGATTTTTATCAAATGTGAAATCATCAACAAGTTCTTCTGATTTCAGAGATATATGATCACCGTCGACGAAATTGTTTACAACCTGTATCTGATCTTTCTTAACTCCAAAATTATAAATTAAATCTTCTGCAACCTGACCTGATACAGCAACAACTTTATCACAACGATTGTATGTGAATTTGATTATCTTGTACCATAAGGAACGAACTAACTTATTTTTTATCTTTAAGTATTGAATCGTCAACACATTATGCACAGACATAATTTTCTTGCAGTCGGTTTTAGCAAAACTCGTCAAAAAATTACTCTTTTCAAGAGAAGAGTATATTCCGTCCGGATTGAAAGAAGATACTAAACTCTTAAAAGTTTTATATATAGAAACAAATTGCAACAGTTTGCTGAAAAGTGTCTCACCAGATGATTGACAACCAAAAGTCACATCCAAAGATTCTGTCCAAGGAGAATCATCCTTCGTCCCTGACATAGAGAATACTTTGACCTCGTGACCTAATAGTTTCAAATAAGCATCGAAATCAACGAGTATTCGCTCGGCACCGCCCTGTTTGATCTGATCTATAACTAAAAGATATTTCATTCCTTTAACTTATAATATCTGACATAATCTACCAACATTTCTTTAGGTAAAATATTGTAATCCTCGCCACAAGATCCACTCCAACCGCCAAATGCAACACATAGAATCAAATGATGAGGACGATCATACGGCCATGCAATTGTTTGCGTCTTTAACACTTGATGTACAATCTGATTGTCAATCAAAAACACAAGTTTATCTTTATACCATTCCAACGAATAAACATGCCATTCATCAGGTCGTACATTCACCAATTTTTGATATTGGTGATTTTTATTTTCTTTGTCATAGACATGCACATTAGCTTGTATCATACCATCACCCCAACAATACATTGACTCCATAAAATCAATTTCCCCAGATGGTCTGGATGATTCATCCGGCAGCATCCAAATTGCAGGATGTATACCTTTTCCTACTGGAGCTTTGGCTCTCACATCAATTTTTCCATACAAAAAGCTTAATTTTCCCTTTGTGGTTACACTTGCAGAAGTACATTTTTTTCCATAAGCATCTTCTTTAATGCATTTAATATGCAAATAACCATCTTTACAAAATGAATTATTGGGAGACATAACGTAAGCCTCTCCATGTTGTTGATAGGTCTTCCATTCAATCTGCCATGAATCATTGTTGGGTCTAGAGCCTTTTTGAAATTCTTCAATCCAAAAAGGATTCTTTTCAAACCTACTTTTGGGAAGGACTTTTTCTAAGCCTACAAATAGCATAGATATAATAGATATGGCAACAACAATAAATTTCTTCATCTACTTTTAATCTATTAAATCTCAGAATTTTAACTGAACAGTTTTTTTAGTTTTATCAATCTGTTTTCTCCTATTAGTAGGGCTATTCTTCTTTTGAGTCTTTGTGGGAAAGAACACCATGAAGCACTATAATGATGAATTGAATATGTATCATCACAAAATATATCGGAATTTGTTTGTGTAGAATATGGATCAAAATAACATGGAGGATAAATAGTAAACTCCTCATTCCTAAATACTTTTGTCGTGTCCTCTTGTTTATATCCCAATTTCATAAGAATTTTCGTATTCAATATAGGACAAGACATAGAAAGTTTATCATCAGAATTAAATGTTATTTCATCATAAGAATCCATCAAAACTCGGAGCACCTTAGTTCCTTTTTCTGAACCAAAACCTAAACCAGTAGCACATAAGAGACCATGTTGCTGCAATCCAAAATAGCATTTATTTTGCAACAAATCATCCAACTTTTTAATCAACTCAACATCTGTATCAAGATATATTCCGCCGTTCTCGTAAACCACTTTCAAACGTGCATAATCAGTTACAAATGCCCATGCTTTCGCATCGTAAGCCGCCTTAACAAACGGATGACATTTCACATCAAAATTTGACTCATCCCATCTTACAATTTTATATTCAGGACATACTTTTTTCCAAGTTTCAATACACATCCTCACGCTATGCGGTAATTCAGAGCCTCCAAACCAACAGTAATGTATAATTTTGGGAATCATATACTAATCTTTTTTTGGATATAAATATAAGAAAATTTTAGGAGACACAAAGATACAAATCATACACACAATTACATACGGTGTGAACTTATGATGAAACAGTATCTGCCAGTATTTCCGGAAAGTAACGATTGACGATACGTCATTTACATATTGAACAGCATCATCATTTTTTGATTCATAAAATTTTTTAATATTAAGAAGCGATAAGATAAACAAGAATGCGATAGATTTGTTAATCATCATTTTCTTTTTTCTTTCAATCAAATTCTCATTCTTATATCTAGTCAACTCATCAACTATTTTAACACAATCATATGCTCTCTTTATATTAAAAGAGGTCATGATGCTTCCTGAAACTCTAATCAAATAATAATATAATGTTGAAGAACATATAAATATATGATCACATACGACATTCAATTTTGCAAGGAATTCCATGTCTTCATGATATACTCCTTCATGAAAGAACAATTCATTCTTTATAAAGAAATCTCTTTCAAAAACATAAAATGGCACACAACTACTACACAACGGAGAATCACAATACTCATCCATAGAGACAAATCCATCTCGTATTCCAGTCATTTCGGGCGACATAGATCCATCCTTTTCATAGACTCTTCTATGAGGAAAAGCATAAACTTTAGCATGAAATTTCTCTATTATATCAAATATAATATTTAATGACTTTTCTGCTACAAAATCATCGCTATCTACAAACCAAATATAATCACCAGTAGCTTCTTGTATACCTCTATTTCGTGCTCCACTCAACCCCTTGTTCTCTTGATTGACAATTTTTAAATTTGAATGACACATGTAACTTTCAACTATTGCCATAGAATTATCTGGGGTACCGTCATTCACTACGATCACCTCATAATCCTTATCAGAAACTTGTTGTGAAAATATACTATCAAGGCATTTACCTATATATTTTTCAACATTGTATAAAGGTATGATTATAGATAATTTAAGCATTTAATACCTTTTTTATTAAAATCCTTTTTAATTTTGATTTTCTTTCTAAATATTCTACTCTTACTAAATATACTATATATAACAAAAAGTAGCCCTCCGTTATTCCAGGAACCGAAGAAAGAGACTTGTTTACAAAAAACATCAAGACAAAAAATATTAATGGAGACATTTTGTTTTTATACAAATAATAGATTGTTGAGAAAATAGTGGTCAAAAAAGCTATACAACCTACTATTCCATATTCTATTAATAAAACAAACCATATACTTTCTGCACCTTGAATGTCGGGGTCTGCCTCCTTAACTGTTGTAAACGTATAAGTTGGGCCATTACCCCAAATTGGATTCTGAAGCCAATATAACAAAGAAATTGCCAACTGACCTTCTCGCATTTCTGAATTACTTCCTTCTACGTTTTGTGTATCGGTGAAAGAACCCACAATATCCATAATAAATGATGACATTGAAAGTAAAATCAATATCACCGGAATAAACACTATAGCATATATAAAATATTTCTGGACTTTCTTATAAAACATCATCAAGCCGACTAGAAATGACAAGTATATAGAACGAGTGCCAGTACACAATATACAAACTATTAATAAGCCCACAAAAACAAACAATACAAAATCATTTATTCGAATTCTTGATTGATAATTAAACCTTAAATATAACAATATCAAGGATATTGAACAACAAACATTTCCAAATGATCCATACAAAGGTAAAAATGATTGCAGTCGTCTGGCTCCAAAACGAGTATCATTTCCAGGCCAAACATGGTTCATATATATATGAGAGTGTATTCCATTGGCTATAATCGGATTAGAATCAGAAATCAATTCATAAAATGCATATACAACCAACAAAATACCAAATATAACCAAACTTCTCAAATATAAGTCAGCTCTTCTTTTTCCATCAATACAGAACCATAAAACAATTGGCAATCCATATGTAGTCATCAATTTAGCAATACTCATAACCCAATGCTTTTCTATACCGAATGCATTAGAGACAACATAGGAAAACCCCATTACAACCATACAGATATTAAATGGGTACTTATTTATCAAACGCCACTTACCTTTATATACGAACAGGGCCAGTATTAATAAAACTACTAAATCAAATAAACATACCGTATCTAATGACATGAATGGCACTACAAACATTGACAAAAAACATGTCAATGGAGCCAAAACAACCACTGTATCTTCAAATCTTAAAAATAAGAATGCTACAATAACTAGAAATAATAACAGTAGTACTACCATTATATCACTACTAATTCAATGATTGTTTCAAATAATCAATTGAAGATTCTCTTAACAAAGACAATCTTTCATTAACTTTTAGCGGAGAAAAATCAAAATTAAAGCTTTCTGCACCTTCATTCATTAACAAACATCTGTCCTCTAGATTCATCAAACGCAAAAATGCCAACTGTCTGTCGTCTGATATGTTCTTTGACAAAATAATAGAATGAAACGGTATTCCATAATTGACTGCAAAAGCAGTGCCATGAAATGAAGCCGTAATAATATACGATGCGTTTCTAACCAATCGCAAGAAATCAAGTGGACCAGCATCTTCTAAATGGATATAAAGGTCATTACATGTTGTAGGCAATGTACAGGTTGTGTAGACCTTCCATCCTAATTCTCTTTTAATTCTTTTCAATAGAGACTCCATCATTCCAGATGGATCGAATGAATATTTTTGAAGATAAAGAAATACATATTTTTCTTTTTCATCTCTTTCTATATTCATCAATTTGTTCCATTCTTCCGCACACAAAAGCAATGTCGGATCTAACACGACAGGCACATCTTGGTGAATTATGCTCTCTATTAACTCCGCCCCACTCTTTTCTCTTACAGACAAATGGTCATAGAAACGTAGTAATCTTTCAATTTCATCGCGTCGCTCCGATATATCTGACACTCCAAAACTAGGAGCATATGCAACCTTTTTTACCCTGTCAACAAAGTCAAGATAAAAAGTCATATCCTCTTTTATGAAATTTGGATTCCATACCTGATCACTTCCCGTCATGTACACGTTATACATTGGAGGGTTAGAACTGATATTTTCTTTTGTTTGGAACGACTGTGATAATTTGAAATACTTATTGTAAAATGCATCAAATTTATTTAACACCCTACATCCTGGAGTAAGGTTAAACATTTTGCCTACACTTGTCTTAATTCTTTGCAAAAGGCTAGGATTTGGAACACCATGATCAACATTAGGAAATTTATAATCAATTATTTGTGCATCATAGCCAAGCCTTTCAACCACATGTTGCAAAGCAAAAGCTTGAAGAGCAGAACCAAAATTCTGCACTTTATGCATTGTGATTATACCAATTGACTTATTATGTTTATTTTGAATTTTCACGTTGTAAACGTTATTTTCTTATTCCCAACAATCTGAAAATTCTCTTTTTTATACCATCCTTACGATAATACCAGAATAGAGACCTTTCTATATCAGAAATGCTTTTGTTCTCTTTTTTTAACAAGCCTATAACCAACTCTCTTTCCAAGGGTTCATTAAAAGACTGTCGTAACTGATCGTCTGCGATATCATCCAATTGATGTTCTACCAATTCACAGTCACACTGTTTCAAAATTGAATTACCTTTATCTGAGAAAGCGATAATTATACTAACACCCTCCTCATTATTCTTATACAAATTTCCCCAAGCATCTCCTAAACGGATATCAGCTGAACTTGAAGTGTATTTATACTTGCATTTTGAATAACAAGATTTGCCCAAGCAAACCGTATTTAGAAATAACTTATAGAATGAATCTCCTTTAGATTTCTTAGAAGAATAGACATGACTATCTTTTCTATTGTCAATTACTATCTCATAAGAGTCGTGCCAACCAGTACTCTTGTTTCTCCAAGAAACAGAAGTCGGCTGACCAATTTTTTTTGAAATGGAAGTGAGATATTTATTCCAAAGATGCATAGATGGAACTCCATGACAAAAGAAATCAACGAGCACAAAATTGTCCTCAATCTTCATCTTACTAACATACCTTCTCATAGAATCAACCTGACATGGAGTTCCTACAAAAAGGTATTTTTCATTTCTTTCAATTGATGCCAAAGCTTTTGTTGTAATGCTCTGAATATATTTAGAGCCAACACCCTCCCAGAGTTCATCAACTGTAGAAGCTATATAGTGTTCAGCTTTACCAAGTTCAGCATTGTATCTTACTGAACAAACTTTATAACCAAGATTAATTAATGTTCTCCCTATTTCAAAAGCGACGCCTCCGGAAGAACATCTCTTCCTTACTAGTTCATCCATACTCCAACCAGCATATGGTGTAATTTGCGTCGGTAATATTGCAGGTTGGATAAAATTGTAAGAACAAACAGATGAACATAATCCACAATTGGTGCATTTGTCAACATCAATAACGAATGGTTCATAAAAGCCATCGGCATTCAATTTTATATTAACCAGACCTTTGGCACAAGCTTTTACACAAACGCCACAGCCGTAGCAATTCTTATTTTCAGAAATATTGTTCATTAAAACCAACGAGTCAAAAACAATCGTATTGAAGCAGAAAGAGGTTTGTCCATATAACGTGTTTTTCTCCAAGCATTCACATACTTATATTTCAAAACTCTTCCAATAGAAAATTCATCAGCCTTGTCATACAGATCTTTATTATCACTCTTCAACTGATCGTCAAAACTTACCAATTCGTTCATGTCCATTTCATATCCTTGAGTCAAATATATAGAATAAACATAACGAATTCTATTCATCAATCTCTGTGACAAATATTTAGAATAGCTGTTGTCAAAAGAAGATGCATTATAGAATTTCATCATCGAATCAATTCCCGTTTTGGTATGAGAAATGTTTCTTACCAAAACCTTAGGATCCATTGTTTGTCCCTCTCTTCCAATCAAATAGCGGTAAACTGATAATTTATGATACACAGCTGTTTTGACTGTAGTAAATGGAGCAAACATCCATTCCTGATCGGTATATGAGATTCCTTCCGTCTGCTTATATCCAATTCCTCTTAGATTTTCTGTCTTGTATGCAACAGCATGCATAGGCAAGTACATGAATGATGAATAGTGACAAAGATCATCATATTTCATTACTTTTCCTTCAGGAATATTGTATGTTTCTTTCTGAGTAACCTGATCTTGTTCGTTCACACAAACAAAATCAGTAATAACAAGATCTACTTCCACCTCTTTTAGTTTGCTCATAAAAGAAGAGAATCCATCAGTATCAAAAGAGTCGTCAGCATCCAAAACCTTAATGTATTTGCCTGAAGCAAGCTTCAAACCAACATTAATACATGAACCATAATTACCATTTTCTTTGTCAATCACTTTGAATGTCTGAGGATATTTCAACTCATATTCATGACCTATTTCACTAGACTTATCTTTACTTCCATCATTGACAATCAACACCTCCAATTGATCCATAAGATCATCATTAACAATCAATGAATCCAAACAATGACGAAGATATTTCTCCATATTGTAAGTTGGAATAACAATTGATAAAGTTTTGGCCATATTTTTATAAATTTCTATAAATCAATTAAAACGATACGATATTCAACACCTGTTCTATGACTGGAGCCATATCAAAATATTTGTATTGAGCCAATCGACCTCCAAACACTACATTTTTTTCCTTTGCAGCCAATTCTCTATACTGTTCTGCAATAGAATTGTTGCGATCATTGTTCACTGGATAATATGGTTCCATACCATCCTTATATTCGGTAGAATACTCCTCACTGACAACCGTCTTAGGACAATCATATACAGAAGTTCCAAACATTTCAAAATGTTTATGTTCAATTATTCTTGTATATGGCTCATTGTGAGATGTATAGTTTACCACTGCATTTCCTTGATAATTAGGAACATTCTCCACTCTTGTCTTAAACGAAACTGTACGCCAATCCAATTTGCCTAGTGAATAGTTGAAGTACTCATCAATCGCACCAGTGTAAACCAATTTATCGGCTATTTCACGCCAAGACTGAGCATATGTCTTTCCTGTTTGGCTACATATAGAAGAAAAGAAATCAACACCTGTTTGAGTCTCAATTCCGTCTAATAACCCATCAACCAATTTATTATACCCCCCTACAGGAATACCTTGGTATAAATCGTTGAAATAATTGTTGTCAAATATCATACGAACAGGCAAACGCTTAATGATAAATGCAGGTAACTCTTTACAATCTCTACCCCACTGTTTCTCAGTATATTCCTTGATCAAAGTATAGAATATATCCTTTCCGACTAGCGTCAATGCTTGTTCTTCAAGATTCGACGGTTCTCTTCCATTCAACGATTTAATGGCTTCCTCACGTTGCTCCTTCAATTTTTCTTCTGCCTCTTGAGGTGTCTTGACTCCCCATAAAGCATTGAATGTATTCATGTTAAAAGGCAAATTATATAATTTACCCTTGTAATTAGCTACTGGGCTGTTAGTATAACGATTAAAATCTACGATTGAGTTTACAAAATCCCAAACACGTTTATTTGAGGTGTGGAATATGTGTGCTCCATATTTATGGACATTGATTCCTTCAATATTCTCGCAATAAACATTGCCTCCTAGTTGAGGACGTTTATCAATAACCAAACACTTCTTTCCTGCTTTATTTGCTTTGTAAGCAAAGGTTGCACCGAATAAACCAGAACCAACTATCAAATAATCGTAGTGCGTATTACCCATTAGTATTACGAATTAAATACAGTATTTTTTACAATCTCAATAAAACGTCTTTGTGAGAAATTCTCATCTCCGACTTTATATGCATTCTCTGCCATTTGAGTTGACAGTTCAATTGAAGAGAGCAATTTTACTATCTTTTCTGCAAAATCTTCATCGTTTGCAGCCAACATATAATCTTTTTCTGCCTTGCATATATGTTCAAAGCCTCTAGCACCCATTGGGGTTGAGACTATCGGTCTGTTTACCAACAATCCTTCCACAAACTTAACACTTGTGCCTGCACCCTGATAAACAGGAACAATAACCACGCGGCTATTTTTATATTCTGCATTCACATCCTCAACATAACCTAATGCACGAACTCCGTCAGTTTCGTTTAGACGTTTTAACAGATTTGAATCTTTGGATTTACCGACAATATAAAGTTCCGCCAGAGGTTTCTGTTTACGTATCTTAGGCAAAACATTGTCAACAAAATATAAAACACCATTTTTATTTGGAGAAAAATCCAACCATCCCACTATCAACATACGAAGTGGTGTTTCTTCTGTTATAGCAGGAAGTTTTTCTGAAAAAGCTGTCACATTATGTAAGAAAACAGATTTTTTATATGGAGATTCAAGTTGATTTGAGAAAAATGAGCACTTAACTTTACTAAGAAGACACTCGGACATTTTCCCTACACCTCTAACAAATAACTCCATTTGCCATCTATTCCAAAAATGAGGAAATTGCATATTCTGCATGTCTCGTTTGCAAGCACTGACAAGATTATCGTCTACGTCTATCACCAAACGATCAGAATACTTTACCAACCCACAAACAGCAGCATCTCCTATATATCTGCAGGCTATGATATCATAATCTGTCTTATTAACAAATTCATCTACAATTGACTCTTTGTCCTTATCAAGTTCATAATAAGAATAAACATCTTTATCCTTAAATAACAATTTTAGAAATTGTTTACATGTATGAATCGCTCCGGAATTTCCATGTTTTTTTTCTGTATTTTCTGAAGATGGACAATATACAACTTCACAATTCTCAACGTTGGATTGGATTGGTTCTTTGTAAAAAGAAACAACATCCACATGTCCAAGTGAAGCCAATGCCTTTACAAACATTGTTGATCTGTTGCCAGCACCACAGTCAACACCTTCAAACATACGATAATTGCATGATATGAATAGTATATTCATAGATACAAATTAGAAAAATCTACTTTTTATTGATTTTAGAAACAACTTGATGACTCGTGTGCTTGAAATATCAAATGTCACTTGGTTCTTCATCAAATAACTAAAATTTGAAAAATTCTGACGCATTCCCTCACACATCAGCTTTTCCATATCATTTTTGAAATAGACTGGCATCTGATTCTTAACAAAACCCATGACTATTTCATCCGTTTCATGTTGTGAAATATACTTTGGCAAATTAGCATTATACCAATCTATCTCCAACTTTTTTGCATCCAATTTAAGATCCATTCTGCCAGACTTGGTAATAGTCATTCTATTGACTCTGTATTGAAAGCAGAATGTCTGTGTGTTTGCAATACCACCGACCATTGCAGCTCTGAAGGTTGTAATATCGTCACTGGCCCACGCTAAAGGTTGTTTATAGAAACCTCCCTGTCGACGCAATTCTTCTATATCAAAACAAAAATCTCCAATAAACTGGCTACAACCTCGTCCCCAACGTCTCCATAGAAATGAAATGGCACTTTCCCACTCTGGACGAGCCTCCAAAATTGAAGTCACTTTGCCATTCTCATCTATAATCTGCGTCCATGCATGAAGGACTTTGACTTCTGGATATTTTTCAGCCAGTTTAGCATATTCCTCCAGACAACATGGCAATAAGCGATCATCATCACCCATGCAAATAACATATTGTCCAGTACAATATGAAAGGCATTTGTTCCAATTATCAACAACATCTACAGCACCGAAATTTTTATCATTTCGATAAAACTTAACCCTTTCATCATAAAGATAATTGTCAACTATACTTTTCAAATCCTCCGGTGAACAGTCATCGACTATAATTAATTCAAAGTTTGAATACGTCTGAGAAAGACAACTTTTAATTGTTTCCTCAAAATACTTCGCTTTAAATGCGGGAATTGTAATGGAGAATTTAATTTCGTCCATAGAATAGTCTTCTTTACAATCTTCCATCCACTTCGTCTCTCTCCCAAACTCCCTTCACATCGTAAACAACGCTGTTTGGATTCTTTTTTAGGTTTGAGACGGTGATGTTCTTGAATTCGTCGTGAGCTACGGCTAGTATAATCGCGTCGAATTTAGAGCTTGGAATATCTTTGATTAACGATATTCCATAAATTGATTTAACCTTGTTTGCATCCGCATGTGGATCGCAAATGGTAATGTTGGATGTGTATTCCTTTAACGTGTGGCAGATATCAGCCACTTTGGTGTTGCGGATGTCTGGACAATTCTCCTTGAATGTGAATCCTAAAATGAGGATGCTCGCGTCTTTCACTAGAACACCTTTCTTATTCATACATTTTACGACTTGAGTTGCGACGTAATCGCCCATTCCATCGTTCAATTTTCTCGCATCGTACATCACGCGTGGCATCACACCATACACCTGAGCCTTTTGTATCAAATAATACGGATCGACGCTGATACAATGGCCACCGACAAGTCCTGGACTCAATTTGATGAAGTTCCATTTAGTCGACGCTGCATCAATCACATCGTGAGTGTCTATTCCCATCGCATTACAGATTTTCGCCAACTCATTGAAAAATGCGATGTTGACATCTCTCTGAGTGTTCTCGATAATTTTGGAAGCCTCTGCCACCTTGATGCTCGGAGCTTTATGCGTGCCGTTGATAAGGACTGTATTATATATCGCATCAACAATATCAGCGACCTCCTGAGTTGATCCAGATGTGACCTTCTTGATTGTCTCGACGGTATGCTTCTTATCTCCAGGATTGATTCTTTCTGGTGAATATCCAGCAAAGAAATCAATGTTGTATTTCAAACCGCTTACCTCCTCTACTATCGGAATACACTCTTCTTCCGTCATTCCAGGATAGACGGTAGACTCATACACGACAATATCGTTCTTGCCAATCACTCGTCCAACTACCTTGCTTGCCTCCTGAAGTGGCTTCAAATCAGGTCTATTGTATTCGTCGATTGGGGTAGGCACAGCTACAACATAGAAATTACAATTCTTGATGTCATCCTCATCTGCAGTACAGCGAAAACCATGGTTGGCAATCGCATCTGCAAGAAGATCTTTTGCAATCTCCTTGGTAGAATCCTCACAATTCATGATCGCTTCTACCCTTTTCTTATCAACATCAAATCCAATCGTCTCGAATTTGGTCGAAAAAAGGCGTGCAAGAGGAAGCCCGACATAGCCGAGCCCGATAACGCAAATTCTATATTGGTTATTGATTTCCAACCTATAGTTTTTATGATTATTTTAGACGTATAGTTCTAGCACTCAAAATTTTACAAAAATAATGAGTCCATAAAATAGTACACTAAAACCAAAGAGATTTCTTTATATTCTATGCGGAAATTTGTCTTATGCCTGTAAAATCCGCTTAAAACCTTACAAAGGTAATCAAAAAAGCCCATTTCCGACAATATATATGCAAAAAAATGACTTTGCAGTTATAGTACCACAAAGTCATTTTATCGTTAATTTTACAATGTTTTAATCAGATATGTTTCGCAAAATCCAAAGCTTTTTGATATTCTGTCGGAGTTCCGATATCAAACCATGTTCCATTCAACGGATAACGAATCACTTTTCTGTTCTGCGAAATCAACTTGTCTATCAAATCCGTAGCATTAAAGAATTCATTATCTGGTATTTCTTCAAGTGCCTTCTTTTTTATCAGATAAATACCGGCATTTGCATAATAGTTGTACTTAGGTTTTTCCTGCATACCCTTCACTCTTATTCCATCCAAATCCAAAATTCCGTATGGAATGCTTACATTGTATGGGACAGCTGCGACTGACATATCCGCGTCATTCGACTGGAAATGAAGGTAGAAATCCTCATAATCTATATTGGTAAACAAATCAGAATTCATCACCAACACCGTATCATTGAAAAAAGTATCTACGAACTTGATGCTGCCAATGGTGCCAAGAAAACTTGGTTCCTTGAATGTTCTAATCTGGACACCATTACGTGGTGCACTGTAATGTTCCACGATTTGTTCTCCCAAATAATTGACTGTCACATTGATATGTTCAACGCCAAAATCAATCAGGCGATCTACATTATGATCAATAATACATTTATCGCCTACAGGCAACAGTGGTTTAGGCGTCTTCTCCGTCAAAGGACGAAGGCGTTCTCCTTTTCCACCTGCCATCAAAACAGCATCTATAGGAAGATGTGATTTATATTTTTGAAGATTTACAACGTCTACAACATGATGAGACTCATCCAAAATTGGAATGAAAAGGATTCTCGAATCACGGAACTCTCTGAGTCTTGCAACGTTAAACTCTGATTTTGGTATAAACCTGAAATTACGATGCATGATTGTCTTGACTGGATCATCCAATTGAGCTCCGGAAATCAAGCCTCTACGAATGTCGCCATCTGTAAGTGAGCCGACCATCTCGTCGTCTCCATTCACGACAAAAAGAGACAAGGTATCATAAGCTATACTATTTAATGATACTAGTGCTTCTTTAATTGAAGATGTTTCTCGTATAAGATACCTTTTCATATTTTATAGCATGAAATCTAACTTGTTGTTTTCCAACAGGAATGAGATGATCTCAAAATCTATCGGATGATCAAGATCAAAACATGTATGCTTCATCAGATAGATTAGTGATCGATCTGTAATAGCTCCCTTGTATCCAAGATCAAAGAACTCTCTACGGTAAATATAGAAAGAGGCGTTAAGATCATAAACTTTTGGTGCAGACTGTCGTGTAAGGATTGTCCCTGCATCTTTCACTTTGTTGTAGTATCCATTCTCTTTCTGCTCTACCTGATTGAAGTATGGGCTTCTTCCAGGCTCACTTACAGAGAAAAGATTGACAGCATTAGGATCAGCATTCATTAGTTCGAATGCCTCCTCAAGATCCTCCATAGTACGAAGAGGGGATGTGACATCCATGTCTAGGACATAATCATATTTGACTCCTTTTGATTTCTCAGTGTAAAGGACAATATCTTTGATGGCGTCTATCTTTCCTACAGTATCACCTCCTAATGAGGCTGGACGTTTGTAATCAGAATGAAGTCCGCATTCTTCTGCGACGCGAATTATCTCATCTGAATCAGTGGAAAGAGCGATCTCCACATTCTTATGTTTCTCTTGGAATCGTTTTGCTATATCAATAGTATAGCCAATTAGTGGCTTACCGTTTAGAATCTTAATATTCTTACCTGGAATTCCTTTAGAGCCTCCACGTGCACAAATTGTAATAAGTATATTATTCATAATCAACTATTTTCTATTCTTAAATTATTGACTTTGTAAGTTTTAATACATTGACGCCGTGTCCGACATTACTATCATTTTCTGTTTTACCGTCGACGATATCAAGGAAATGCTTGATTTCTGCCATCTGAAAAGCGTTTCGTTCCGCGTTGACGTTAATCGTCTTACCTTCTTTCGTATAAGTAATGGTTCCTGAAATGAGATCACATTGAATGGTGTCATCATGCATGAAAATATCCAGCGTACGTTGAGTTTTGCGACCAAAATAATCAAGATGTAATTCAAATGACATCTTGTCATTCTTGGCCACATATAGCGCAGTATCATTACTGTCGATCTCTAGATTTGAATATTTGCCGACGACGCCAAAACACTCTGTAGGCATTCCGAAAATCCATGTCAGATAATCCCATTCATGTATAAGATCAATATCTACTCCACCTCCGAGATTTGCATGCGCACTATAAGTTTGACGATAATCCTGACCTGGACGCCAATCTGGCAGATAGCTTGACGACATTGCCCTTACAGATACGACCTTGGAAATGTCAACATTCTGTTTTACATATTGCAATACAGGATTGTAATGTAGCGGACAAGCAACGTAGGAAGGTATCTCATCAAGTTTTTTGATGAGATCGTCATCGACTGCGAAATCATCAAAAACTGGTTTTTCTATAAACAATGCCTTTGTGTACGGGCGAAACTTAAGCGCGGTTTCTTTATGCATAGATGTAGGATTGGTGACAAAAACCATATCATACATTTTCTTAACAGTATCTCCATACAAATACTGATCAGAAACTAAATTTTTAATTTCTTCTTGAAGTTCACGCTTAAAAGAGCTTCTGTAAAGATCTATTGTATAGGAGTCACCTTGCGTTTTAATAAGTTCGCATACATTGACAAGATGTCGCTTGCCAATCGAACCCATACCCACAAAGGCAATATTATAATGCTTCATTAAGCTTCGATTTTATCAATCCAATCAAGAACTGCCTTGTCCTTCTCAAAATCCCATGCAGGTTGATAATTGCAGTCGGAGATTTGACGGAAAAAAGAATTCAATTCTTCACGATAAGGATTCTCTGTGATGAAGGCGGCATATCCATCGACATGTTCAGAGGCGTCCGAGAACGAGATATTGACATCCTGTTTGGATTCGATATCAAACTGGTTCAACGAGTCGGCGGTTCCATTCCAAGAAAGTTGCAAATGTTCACCATAAACGTCAATATGGCGATATGGCTTACGAGCCACCACGTCGACAGCAAAGACACCTTTTGCACCAGACTCATGTTCAAGCATGACAAGGTAGTTGTCGTTATACTGGATATTAAGTTCTGTATTCTTACTTTTCATCACTTTCACATCCTTGATAGCGCCAAAGGCAGTCACTATCCAAGGGAGATCTATCGCCATGATTTCACGGCAACCATTCGTTTTGGGATTTCCTATGAAATAGTTATTATAACTTTCCCATGGATGCCAATCAGGAAGATATTGTCCGACGTGATAAATATAATTAAGAGGGCATTTTGCCTCATGAACTTTTTCTATTATGGTCTGAGTTTCCTTACGGTAAAGGAATGTCGAGGAAAGGAAAAGCACTTTGTTTTTCGACTTTGCTAGAGCCATGTTCTCGTCGTATCCATCCTGCACAAGATTAATTTCTGTGAAGACGTGAAGATTGTGTTCGAGACACTGCTTTATGATACTTGCGTGCGAAAGTGGAGATGTGCTGATCACAGCAGCATCTATCTTGTGTGCCTTGCATGCCTCATCAATGGAGTTGAAACATTCTATTCCAAACTTCTCTTTTACTTCAGCACATCTAGACTCCTGACTATCTATGCCAAGGATTTCTATATCCTTGTTTTCACTAACCAAACGGATTCTACGTTTACCCATAGATCCGAGTCCAATGACAATTAATTTCATTTTTATAAATCGTAAAAATGCTTTTGCACCAAATTTTCGAGTGGATAAGACTTGATGACCTTCAATATGGCATCACATGTACCTTCCTTATGATAAGGGTTTTCAATGTTTTTACAATCAGATGCAAGAACCCTTTCCAGTCCATCATTTATCTCCTCTACCGAGCAGCCACAATTGATAACACTATCGGCAGCCATACGTCCTTTCTGACGATCTCCAATGTTAAGTGTCGGAATACCAAACGATGGCACTTCTATAATACCACTCGATGAATTTCCCAATACAGCAGTCATATGTTTAAGTGCTGAGAAATAACGTTTTTGTCCTAAAGAAGGAATAAACATACATCGGCGGCCATTCTTGTCTACATATTCCTGAATTCGTTTAATGATAATCTGCGAATCTGTATCTGAATTTGAATATGTGAAAATCACATGATAGTCTTTATAGTTGTCAAGTGCATTTAGCAAATTCAGCACTTGTTCCTCCGACGACATGTTTGACAAAGTCACTGGATGATATGTACAAAGGAAACATTTCTCTGTCATTTCAAAATGAAGACTTTGCTCTATCTCTTCCTTCGAAAGGAAGTCATTCTTCAAAACATTCTCCACTCCTAACGCTCCAACATTAAAGACTCGTTCTGGTTGTTCTCCCAATTGGATCACACGCTTACGATAAGTGTCAGTTGAGGTAAAATGCAAATGACTCATCTTGGTGATCGAATGACGTATAGCATCATCGAACGCACCTTCTGTAATTTCCCCACCATGAAGGTGTGCGATAGGAATTTTATAAACAAGTGCGGCAGAAACGACTGCCAACATTTCATAACGGTCTCCAAGGATAAGAAGCATATCAGGCGTAAGAGCTTCAAATGCGTCTGCAAATCCACAAACTCCACGACCGATTGACTTAGCTGTCGAATTTGAGTTATCAGGAGCATCGTCGTCTGCCATATAGACTTTATAATCTATTTCAAATCCATCCTTTTCAATCTCTTTATAGGTCTCGCCCTGTCGTTTTGATAAATGCTGATTTGTAGCTATAATCTGAAGTTGCAGTTCAGAATCATTTTTAATCGCGGACAATAATCCCCTTAATATGCCATACTCAGCACGGCTTCCTGTGACCACACAGATTTTTCTCATAGTATTATTGCCTCCTCCTCTTCAAAATCCTTGATTGCCACTTTGCCAATCACCTCATTCCAACGCATAGGAGAAATTCCATTCCCTGGACGTTTTACAGTAAGATTATCCTCAGTAAGGAGTTCACCTTTCTTTATAGGACATGCTGCGACGATACTTTTTCTAGCAATCTCTATATTCTTTCGCTCGGAATTAGATACAGACTTATGTCCATTGCCCAATGCTAGCTCTATATTACGTATGGAAGAAACCATAGACTTCAACTCATCAGGCTCAAGTGAGGCCTTGTGATCCGGGCCTTCCATGTTTTTGTCTAGAGTAAAATGTTTTTCTATGACGGTAGCGCCCAATGCAACTGCAGCAACTGGGACTTCGATACCCTTGGTATGGTCAGAATAACCGATATTTACGCCAAACTTTTCTCCAATCTCAAGCATTGCTTTCAAGTTGACATCAGCAAACGGTGTTGGATATTCAGTGTTGCAATGTAATATAGTGATCTGATCCTTCTTTACTCCAAATTCCATTAAGACATTGAGAGCTGCTTCAATATCAGAGAGTTCACACATACCTGTAGATAGAATGACAGGCTCATGATACTGAGCTATTTTTCTCAAATATGGATAATTAGTGATTTCTCCAGAAGGAATCTTCCATAATTCCATATTAAGGGAATGCAGGTATTCGATCGAATCCATGTCAAAAGCAGTAGAAAAGAATCGTATTCCTTTCTTCTGGCAATATGCAATAAGCTCCTCATGATCAGCCTGAGAAAGTTCCAATTTTTTCAGCATTGCAAGCTGACCCTCGTCTTTCTTTCCTATATTGCGCTGCTGGTATTCCGCCTGTTTTGCAGCCTTTGAAACGAGTTTCTCACTCTTGAATGTTTGGAACTTTATAATGTCGACGCCAGCCTCAACAGCCTTGTCGACAAGTTGCTTAGCTATTACCATTGAGCCATTATGATTGACTCCAGCTTCTGCTATGATTAACACTCTACTCATTAAGCTTTGATTTTGAGTATTGCAGGAATACCCGAATAAATGCCTTTTTGTCTAATCGACTTGCGGACCAATGACCCAGCACCGACAATAATATCATCGCCTATTTCTATGCCATTAGCTAGTACTGATTGACTTCCGACAAACACTCGCTCTCCTACCACACAATCTCCATTTATCATTGTTCCTGTAGAGATATGGCACTGATCACCTACATGAGCATCATGTTCAATGTTGCTGAATGTATTGATAATGCAATTATTACCAATTTGAGCTCCAGCATTCACAAATGCGTTGTGCATCACAACCGTACCCTCTCCTAAAGTTGCATATTTAGAAACATGTGCTGTAGACGCAATGATTGTAGCCAGTTTTCCACCAGCTTCTTTTACTCTATTATATAATTTGATGCGGATCGCAGGATTCTTGATAAAACCAACCGTTATCATAAATTCAGCTTTATCCACATATTTAGGTATGTCATCATCCACTCCGATTACCCTGTATGCAAGTACTTCCTTGCCCACTTCATCTGGACGATCAAGGACGCCTATAATATTATATCCGGCGGATTCAGCGACCTCTATGACGGATTTACAATGTCCGCCTCCGCCTAAAAGAATCAAATTCTTTTGTTCCATCAGATTTTAACGCTTGAAGGTATATTCACAACCCTATCCGCAAACCAAATAGTATTCTTCAAACCGTCGTTTTCACTGTTTTCAAACATAGGCAAACGATTCATCAATTCCCATATAGGACGTGTCATAACTTTGTTGTCGTTTGTCTGCTGTAAGAATTCTAGCTGAGCATTTTTATCCTTTAGAATAACGACGTTCAACCAATAGTTTGAAAAAGAATCCTCTGGTTCTACAAAGAAATCTATATCGTTTATGTTCTTAAAGAACTCCTCATAAGCAGCTGCAGTTTCACGTTTGCTTGCAATGTACTTATCCAAATTTTCCATCTGAGCGCAACCCAATGCAGCATTAATGTTTGGCATTCTATAATTGTATCCAATATGGTCATGCACAAACTCCCAACGGTGAGTCACCTTTGCCTGAGTCGTTATATGCTTAGCATAAGCAGCCAACTCTTCGTCATTGAAAAGCATCATTCCACCACCACCAGTTGTGATTGTTTTATTACCATTGAAGGAAATAGCACCTACCTTTCCAAAGGTTCCGGTATGCTTTCCTTTATATTTAGAACCGATTGACTCAGCAGCGTCTTCAACAAGTTCAATATGATACTCCTCGCATACTGCAGCCAATTCTTCTATTCTTACAGGATGACCGAACGTATGCATTGGGACACAAGCCTTAACCCTACGTCCTGTATTCTTATTGTAGCATACACCATTACGGATTTCTCCATTCTTCACCAACCACGCTTTGACTGCATCTGGAGACAATCCCATAGTGGAACGATCGACATCAATAAATACAGGATGCGCTCCGATATATGAAAGTGCATTACAAGTTGCAATGAAGGTCAATGCCTGTGTTAGAACTTCATCCTCACGTTCTACTCCAGAGAGCATCAATGCCATATGAAGAGCATTTGTTCCGCTCACACAAACGACAGCTTTTTTTGCACCTGTATAGCGAGCGACTTCCTCCTCAAAACGGTCTACGAATTTTCCAACAGAACTTACAAACGTAGTATCTATACACTCTTCAAGATACTTCTTTTCATTTCCTGCAAACACAGGCACAGAAAGTGGAGTGAAATCCTGATTCCCGTATAATTCCTTTATAAATTGAATGGTTTTTGAATAGTCAGCCATAATATTTCATTTATTATTTCTTCTCAAAAATCCGTTGATATCGCATCAGTTATGCCAATATTTTATCTTTATTGGCATTATATAATTCCAACACTTTGTTCATATAGATAGATCAACCTTAATTATCGCCTTAATATACACTTACATTTTTTGATCAAGATTCTTTCCCTTCTCTTCATGCTCAAAGTTGGGAATAAAGCCTTTGATAGCATCAACAACCTGTGCCTTTGTAAATTCTGGAGATGCGAAGATGCATTCCAATTCCTGGAAAAAATTGTTAACCTCACTCATTGGTCTGCGAGTACTTTCACACACGACTCCCAAACTCGAAAATCTCTCCATATCGATTTTCTCACCAGGCACATAAAACTCCTCATATGCTTTTTCTCCTGTTGTGTCACTTTTGAAGTAAACGACGGGATAAGAATCAGACTCATATGACATCTCTGCTGCATACTTTTTTGCTTCCAAGTCACTTAGGCACTCCTTCTTCTTGAATCCTTCTGCCTTAACAAAGTCATCACAGATTGAAGAGAATGTCAACATCTGCTCTTCGCCCAATTTTGGGAAGAACACCTCTCCACTGTTTCCTAGAATACATGCAAGCATACAGATCTGGCCACTCTCTTCAGGTGAGACAAAATAACGTTTCACATCAGACGGAGCTGCCAACGGCTGTTTCTTCTGAAGTCTGTGGATCCACCCGTCGGGCAACGAACCATTTGAAAATGCGACATTGGCAAAACGAGCTGTAGTCACTTTGAAGTATTGGTTGTATGCCATTACCAGATCCTCCATGATTCGCTTTGAAGCTCCCATAATATTGACAGGATTTGCAGCTTTGTCTGTTGAGACACAGAAAAAATGCTTAGGCGGATATACAGTCAACAAATCCATCAGTTTCTTTGCTTTGATATCATTGTTCTCTATCAATGCCTGAACTGAATATTTGTCCTTTTCTGAACGCACATGTTTATGTGCCGAAAAATTGGCCACGATGTCAAATCCTTTCTCCTCTCTGAAAATACGTTCAAATATAGGATCTGCGAAATTCAAGGTATAGCAACGGAACTCATCCGGGCAATAAAGTCCATCTGTAGAGCGCACATCTCTGACCAACTCCGCTAAACCATTTTCGTTGAGATCCACTACCACAACTGATTTAGGTTCAAAACGCAGAACGGCCTTGATAAACGACGAGCCGATAGATCCAGCGCCACCTATCACACATACAGTCTTACCTTTTATCTCTTGTGTCAATTTTGCTTTGTTTGCCTCAATATCTGGTAGGAACATACTTACCGGACGCGATATGACACTGTCGGATATGAATTTATCTAAATTGAACATATTATTATTTTGATAAAAGTAATCCTAAAATCCCATTATAATTATCAAGAATCACACTAAAAGTGTGAAATTATTTTAATTGCATAAGTCTAAATCTCAATTTTTTCCCAAAATAACGAGTCTGCCAAACAGCATAGTCCAACCTCATATTGGTATAAAAAATGAGAATTCTCTACAAATTGTATAGAATTCTCTACAAAAGTAATCAAAATGCCTCATTTCAGATAGAATAAATATAAAAAATTGTATATTTTCGCATTATAAATTTTAGAAGAAGATGACACAATTTTCAAAGGCGCCAAACAATTCATACTTAAAGTGGTACAGAATTAATCTGTCTAAAAGAAAAGGGTTTTCTGCCTTTAGAAACATTATCACAGAAAAAATAAACGCGATCAACGAAAAAGAGTCCAATACAATAGACTCAATTTCAGACGATAGTGACAAAAGCGATTTTTATTACAACAATCGTTGTTATTTATTTCCTTCAAGCAATAGCGATATCGACGGTTACTATGAGTCAATCATGAGCAACTTTAAATTCTCATGTTGGGTAAAATGTACAGAAGAGGAGCTGCTTGACATTCTAAATGAATTAAACAGACAAGAAATCTCAGCCGACGCATCACGCAAAAGTAACAGTGGTATCATACGTGTGATGGATGAGAATGAGATCAACACGCTTAAGTGGATAATCAATTCCACTCCAGCCAACCTATATCGTGCAAATGGAATTCCTGCTGATGGTGTTCCTGCCAGGCTACCTGTACAAGGTGGAGTAATAATAGACGGTTATCTGACTAAGATGCGTGGCAAAGTCGAGACTGACAAATTCTATTTTCCAGTATTCGACAACACCTTGTTCGTGGTCATCAACAAAGGAACTGCAGAAGAGGCTGTTGATCTTTCTCTGGAGATAGAAAGTGCTAAAAAAGCAAATAATAGCAACAAAATCAACAACGAAAGACACTGGATGGTGCTTAGATTGTCACGTGGACAAGAACTTCCATTAGAAGAGAAGTTAATCAAATGGAAAGACGCTGCAAAAGATGATTTAAAAGAGGGATTCCAATTAGAAACGTTTCTTCCAACCTACATGAAGGAAATAAAAAGAAACGACAAAGTTATTGGGCAACGCAAGTCTCTACTATGTCCTGGATATATGTTCATTCACACTTCAATCAACGAACTTTGTACTATTGAAGTACATAAATCATGGGATAGATCATTCATCACAAGGTTATTGGTTCGCCAATCTATGCGAAAAGATGGAATTGCCAGCAAGGCGTTGTTCATATCAGACCGTGAAATGAACGACTTCAAATTTGCCGTCAATTCTAACCTCACTAACATTGAGCTTGAATCCGATGATTACGTTGACAACGAATTAGTGAAATATTACAAACCAGGAAACCCGTTCCATCAAAAGATAGGAAGAGTATTGCACAAAGGAGATGCTCTATTTCTAACATTCCTTCCAATTGGAGGAATGAAAGTTGCAAATGGCATTCCTATTGACAGTTCACAGGTGCGTAAATTATCAGCAAAAGAAAAGGCAGAATTAAAGTTATGATATTCAATCAGATAAACAAAAAAGTGATTTTTTGATATAAAATAATTGCCCAAAGCTATTGCAGAATTAAAAAAAGCACTTACCTTTGCAGTGCAATTCGGAAATAAACCGAAGCAAATGCGGAAGTAACTCAATTGATAGAGCGTCAGCCTTCCAAGCTGAAAGTTGCGGGTTTGAGCCCCGTCTTCCGCTCCAAGTAAAAAACCTCGAACTCTGTTTGAGGTTTTTTTTGTTTAGGAAAGGATTTTTATTACTACATTATGAACCAGAACTTCTATTACCATGAAACAGCAGTCCTTGACGACGGTTGCAACGTCGGCGAAGGAAGCAAGATTTGGCATTTCTCTCACTTGATGTCAGGTTGCACAATTGGCAAAAATTGTAATCTCGGCCAGAATGTTTACGTCGCAGCAACAGCTGTGCTTGGAGACGGAGTAAAGGTTCAGAATAATGTCTCTATCTATGATGGTGTGGTCTGCAAGGACAATGTGTTCATCGGGCCATCAGTGGTGTTCACCAACGTCATCAATCCTCGTGCTTTTATTTGTAAGAAAGATGAGTATAAGCAGACTGTTATCGACGAGGGTGCGAGCATCGGTGCCAATGCAACTATCGTTTGCGGCAACAACATCGGCAAATATGCTTTCGTAGGAGCAGGTAGTGTGGTGACTCACGATGTTTTGGATTTTGAATTGGTAGCTGGTGTTCCTGCTGTCCATATGGGATGGGTAAGTAAGGAAGGCTTCAAGTTGGAATTCAACCGTTACGGAATCGCATTCTGCCACGAGTCAAAAGAGACATATGTAATAAAAGGCGACCAAGTATCAATACTGCAAAAATAAACGATTATAATGATGACTAATAGAGATGTGAAGTTTGCAGTCGTCGGACAAGGCCATATCGGCAAGCGTCACGCGGAGATGATCCGACGTGAAGCAGGAGCCTCTCTTGTCGGCATTTGTGACATTCTTCCAAAGGAGGCCTTAAATCTTCCTGTGGACGATGCCCCATTCTATTCTTCATTCGATGAAATGATTTCTTCTGGCATCGACGCTGATGTCATTAACATATGTGTGCCTAACGGTCTACACGCTAAATTCGCTACTCAGTCTCTTCTTGCTGGATATAACGTAGTGATTGAAAAGCCAATTGCTTTGTCTACAGCAGAAGCTCAGATGATTCAAGATGCGGCTCAAAAAAGTGGCAAGCGAGTTTTCTGCGTTATGCAGAACAGATACTCTCCACCTTCAGTTTGGCTAAAGGAGACTATAGACCAGAAGCGTCTTGGCAAGATTTTCATGGTGCAGCTTTGTTGCTACTGGAACCGTGATGAGCGTTATTACAAACCAGGCAACTGGCATGGCACAGCTGATCTTGATGGAGGAACATTGTTCACACAATTCTCCCACTTCATCGACATCATGTACTGGCTATTCGGTGACATTAAGAACGTCAGAGGAAACTTTGCTGACTTCACTCACCAGAAGTTAACAGCATTTGAAGACAGTGGTTTTGTCTCATTCGATTTCGAAAATGGAGGAATGGGTACAATGTGCTATAGTTCTGCAGTATGGAACAAGAATCTTGAAAGCAGTATCACGATCATAGGAGAGAAAGGCACCATCAAGGTGGCCGGGCAATATATGAACGAAGTGGTGTATTGTGATATCGAAAACTATGAGATGCCTGAACTGGCACCGTCGAATCCACCAAATGATTACGGTCCATACAAGGGTTCTGCTCAGAATCACCACTACGTGATCCGCAACGTCGTCGACACTCTTACTAAGGGAGCAACTCCGACAACAACACTTGCTGAGGGATCTAAAGTAGTGGAGATTATCGAGAAAATGTACAAGTGCCGTGATGAGCACTGGAAAAAAGCATAAGAATCAAATTTGATATTTTAGAGACGCACAAGACGTGCGTCTCATTTTTGTTACAATAAGTTAAAAAGACAACTTATTCCGACTTTTGTCATACACTAAATTATAGTAAATTGCATACCTTTGCAAAAAGGCATTTGAAGACTGATGACAAAAAGTATCATATTACACATAATTCTACCCATACTATGTCTGATTGGATTTTATACCAATCTGGCAGCACAAAACTTGTATACTTACAGCGGTATCGTGACCGACTCCACGAGTGCGGAAAGTGTACCATATGCGAGTGTGTTTGTGCATGGGACAACAATCGGCACATCTGCTGACGTTGAAGGTCGCTTCACATTGAAAAGTGAGGTTCCGCTTGGAACCATTACTGTCGCTTTCCTCGGATACAAAGACAAAACTATAAAAATCCGCCACGAGGGTTTGGTTGGCAACATCCGTTTGGTGCCAGACAATATGCTTCAGGAAGTGGTGGTGAAGAGGCAGCGCATCCACTACCGAAGAAAGAACAACCCTGCCGTCGACCTCATCAAAAATGTGATTGATAAAAAAGATTCTCTTGATCCACGTAATGCTGATTATTTCCAAAACAGATGTTATACAAAGCAGACGTTAGGAATGACCAACGTCGACGATATGATTGCCCGACGTCGTGCCAGAGGCAAGGATGTCTCAACATTGGAATTCTCAACCGACACTTCTGAGGCGACGGGAGCTGTCTATATTCCGCTATTCGTCGAGGAACAGATTTCCGACAACACTCATACCGGGAAGAGAAAAGTACAGAACGAAGTGCTTGATTCTAAAAGCATTACAATCATAGAGGTAATTCCGGAAGATGCTTTCTCCACACTTATGGCCGACGCTGCACAAGAAATCAACATTTACGACAATGATTTCCGTCTGCTTTTTACAGACTTCACGTCGCCAATAGCAAAATACGGTGCAACTTACTATCACTACTACATCACCGACACCATCAAGAACTACAATTATGAAGGCAGAGACTATATCAAGTTGAACTTTGCCCCTGCTGTAAAAGAGAATTTCGGTTTTGTGGGCCATATGCTTGTAGCAAAAGACAGCTCGTATGGAGTACGTCACATTGATATGAAGCTTACAGAAAATTCCCGTATCAACTTTGTCCAGGCGATGAGAATATGGCAGGATTTCGAGGAGACAGACAAAGGATACTGGACTTTGAAGAAGAGTACGCTTGCGATGGAAGGCAACCCTTTGGAGAGTGCACAAAGAATCAAAGGTTTGTTCGCTAAGATTGAGCGCTACTACTCCCCTACCCAATTTGAAAAGCCTGCAATTGTAGCAGACAAGAATAATGGAGAGAAAGAAGATTGGGATTCGTTATTGCCAGAAGATCTGCCTGAAGAAGCGATGAAAAACATTGATTCGTTGAAGGCAAGAGCTCAGACAAACAAGATGATGCGTTTTGCAAACTTCTCTGTCCGCACTATTCTCGACGGTCATATTCCAGTAGGAGGAATCAAAAAACCTTGGCTGCACATCGGCCCAATCTTCGGAATTATTTCAAGCAACCATCTTGAAGGTCCACGTCTAACGCTTGGTGCACAGACAGGGACAGGTTTATCATCACGTTGGTTTGTTGGAGGTTATGCAGCATACGGTTTTCGCGATGAGAAACTAAAATACATGGGAGAAGCGGAATACTCTTTTATTGACAAAGATAAAAGCCGATACGAATTTCCACGTAGAAGCATACGAGGAAGTTACACATCCGACTGTGATATGCCAAGCAACCGTTTCGCAAGAAGCCGACAGACAAGCGTATTCGGTATGTTCAGATGGGAGAACCCTTACCAGTTCGCATACTTCCGTCGTTCTGAATTGACTCATACTTACGAGTTTAAAAACGGAATCAGTTACTCACTTACAGTGCGTCACAACACAGAAGAGGCTGCCGATCAGCTTGAATACCGTCTCAACATGTCAAACGATTTGGTAGATGATTTCAAGACAACTGAATTCAGTGCAGAAATATCATTTACACCTGTAGAATTCCATCAGATCGGTTTAGCTCGTTATGCTCTTACCAACCAACATCCTAACATAAGATTCACCTACAGCGTTGCGTCTGACAAAATATGGTCAGACTACTCATATCAGAGATTAGAATTGTGTTACGATCAACGATTCTCTTTGGCTCCTGCAGGTTATTTGGATGTCTACGTTAAGGGAGGTAAGGTATGCAACAAAGTGCCATATCCATTGTTGTTTATGCCAGCGACAAACCTATCATATTTCGTAGGTCAAGAGTCATTCTACTTGATGAGCAACATGGAATTCATCAACGATCAGTACTGCAGTTTGGAATTGAAGCACTGTCTTGACGGATGGTTGTTGTCAAGAATTCCGTTGATTAATAAATTGAAATTGCGTGAGTTCTGGTCATTCAGAATGCTTTATGGAGGACTATCCGACGAGAATAATCCCCGCGTCAGCACAAATGATGATGCATTATACATATTGCCATCCAACTCACGAGTTATGTCCGACAGCAATATCCCATATATGGAAGCAAGCGTAGGATTATACAACATTCTAAAAATCTTCCAAGTTGAGCTTGTTCGCCGTATCACATACTTAGATTATGACAACAAACTTCCTCATCTGCATCCAACCAAATGGGGATTCAGATTCGGAACAAAAATCACATTCTAAATAACGTCCCCCCTCAGTCAGCGTTATCGTTATCGTCAACGTAAACGTAAAATATATGTTCTACAAAATGGGTTTACTAATTCATTTTGTGTTCTTTAGCAACTCTAATAATTTTTAACATACATTCATTTGGAAAGTAAAATCCACCTCGTTAAATTTGGGAGAAAAGGATTTTAGAATGGTTTAACTAACTTAAGGGCAATGAAAAGATATGTAGCAATTTTAACAGGATTATGTTTAGCTGGGCTGACATCCGTTTGCGCCCAGACACTGTCAGGAAATCTCAACGGTCATGAATATATTGACCTTGATCTTCCCAGCGGTACTAAGTGGGCTACGATGAACGTAGGAGCAGACTCTAATAACGTTTTTGGTGGATATTTCGCATGGGGCGAAGTATCAACGAAGTCAGAATATGGAAAAGACATTCCAACACAAAACAAAGACGCGGCCACACTTAGTGCAGCCAACATCATCAATGAGGATGGGTATCTGACAGCAGATTATGATGCCGCCACAAGGAATTGGGGCGACGGTTGGAGAATGCCTACAAAAACCGATTTCGATGAGTTAATTGAAAATTGTGAATGGGAGTGGGACAAGAAGAAAGAAGGATATATTGTCACAGGCAAAAACGGCAATAGCATCTTCCTTCCAGCAGCAGGAAACTATTTCGGCAACTCGCCGAAAGAAATAGGTTATGGCAGATATTGGTGTGCATCAGTAGATGAAACCAACTCATTCCGTTCATGGTGTTTGTGTTTTCACTCTTTATCTAAATATATGAGCAACGGCAGTTACGGACGCTACTATGGTAGACCAGTACGACCTGTAACTAAAGCCGAATCATCTATCATAGTAAAAAAATAACATCACTATTATTCAATATATAAGACGCGAGCAATCGCGTCTTTTTTCATTATGCTACTTGCCACTTTCATAAACCCACATTCCGAGATTGAGAAAATCCAACAAACGTACAAAGCAGGAGTGTCGTGACGAGGGCGAATAACTTTATATTATGTAGTCCCATAAATCTATTTTTAAAAAGGGTTTGGACAAATATAGTAAAAGTACATTCCGCTATACAATGAAAGTCAAATAAAATCCTTATCTTTGCAAGGATTTTTGTACAACAAATAAAAAGTCAAGTATGAATTTACAGGAATTGACCGCTATATCTCCAGTCGACGGAAGATATAGAAGCAAAGCAGATGCATTAGCAGGATATTTTTCAGAGTTCGCTCTAATCAAGTATAGAGTGCGTGTAGAGGTGGAGTATTTCATCGCATTGTGCGAGATTCCATTACCAGCACTTAAGGGTATCAACAGCAATGTTTTCGCTGATTTGAGAAAGATCTACGCAAACTTCTCTATCGAGGATGCTAACCGTATCAAGGAGATCGAAAGTGTTACTAACCACGACGTTAAGGCTGTTGAGTACTTCTTGAAGGAGAAGTTTGAGGCTCTTGGTCTTAAGGACGCAAAGGAGTACATCCACTTCGGTTTGACAAGCCAGGATATCAACAACACTTCAATTCCAATGTCAATGCGTGAGGCTCTTAACGAGGTGTTCATTCCTGAGGTTGAAGGTTTGATCGCTAAACTTGATGAGTTCGCTACTGAATGGAAGGATATCGCTATGTTGGCTAAGACTCACGGTCAGCCTGCATCACCTACTCGTCTTGGCAAGGAGATCAAGGTATTCGTTTCACGTCTACAGGTTCAGCTTGCTGAGTTGAAGACAATGAAGATGCCTGCTAAGTTTGGTGGAGCAACAGGTAACTTCAACGCTCACAACGTAGCATTCCCTGCTGTTGACTGGATCGCATTTGGTAACAAGTTCACAGCTGAGAAGCTTGGGGTTGAGAGAGAAGCTTACACAACTCAGATCTCTAACTACGATAACTTGAGCCGCGTATTCGACAGCATCAAGAGAATCAACGTAATCATGATCGACCTTTGTCGTGACTTCTGGATGTACATCATGATGGAGTACTTCAAGCAGAAGATCAAGAAGGGTGAGGTTGGTTCATCAGCAATGCCACACAAGGTTAACCCAATCGACTATGAGAACGCAGAGGGTAACCTAGGTATCGCAAACGCAATTCTTGAGCACTTGGCAGCTAAGCTTCCAGTTTCTCGTTTGCAGCGTGACTTGACTGACTCAACAGTTTTGAGAAACATCGGTGTGCCTTTGGCTCACTCAATCATCTCTATCAAGTCAATCCAGAAGGGTCTTGGAAAACTTCTTCTTAACGAGGAGGCTATCGCAGCTGATTTGGAGAAGAACTGGGCTGTTGTTGCAGAGGGTATCCAGACAATCTTGCGTCGTGAGAACTACCCTAACCCATACGAGACTTTGAAGGAGTTGACTCGTACAAACCAGAAGATCACTGAGAATTCAATCGCTGATTTCATCGAGACTCTAAATGTAAGTGAGTCTGTCAAGGCAGAGCTTCGTGCTATCAAGCCAAGCACTTATACTGGTATCTATAGATAATCTGCGCGTGAAGACACCACAGTTTATAACACTGATAAAAAGATTCGCCGTCCGCTATAAGGGACACATTGCACTGAATATTCTGTGCAATGTGTTGGCGACACTTTTTTCAATATTTTCATTTGCTGTACTCATCCCTATCCTACAGATTCTGTTCAAAACAGAACAAGTCACTTATGAGTTTCAGCCTTGGTCTCTTGACAGCATAAAAAACAACGCTTACTACTACGTCCAGCAATATATTGAGAATCACGGAGGCATTGATGCTCTTTTGATTCTTGCCGTCGTTCTAATATTCATGACACTTTTGAAAACAGGAACGACTTACCTAGCTTCCTATTTTATCATTCCGATGCGTACAGGTCTTGTGAGAGACATCCGTCGCGACATGTATGCTAAAATCGTAGATCTAAATCTCGGATTCTACGACAAGCAGAAAAGAGGAGACATTATGGCAAGAATGTTGGCCGACGTCAACGAAGTAGAAGCATCCATAATGAGTTCAATTGAATTGTTGAGCAAAAACCCAATCATGATCATCTTCTATCTTGGCGTAATGCTTATGCTAAGTTGGCAGCTAACGGTATTTGTGCTTTTTGTGTTGCCTATTGCCGGAATGCTGATGGGAAGAGTGGGAAGAAGCCTAAAAAAGAAATCAATAGTCGGACAGGAGCAACAAGGAAGTTTGACTTCAATTATAGAGGAGACGCTAAACGGATTGCGTATTATCAAGGCATTCAACGCTGAGGAACATATCAACAACCGTTTCGGTGAGATGAACAACCAGTTGAGACGTACAACCAACAAGATCAATCGTCGTTATACGTTGGCCCATCCAATGAGTGAATTATTGGGAACTATAATGATTGCAATCGTTCTATTCTTCGGTGGATCATTGATTCTCAACGACAAGAGCACACTTAACGCAGGAGAGTTCATCTACTATCTTGTTATTTTCTATAGCATCATCAATCCAGCCAAGGATTTGTCGAAAGCGATGTACAGCATTGAGAAAGGTAAGGCATCATTGGCGAGAATTGATATGGTATTGATGGCGAACAATCCATTAAAGGTGATAGCAAATCCAGTCAAAGCCGAACCATTTGAGAAAGAGATCTCATTTGATGAGGTTTGGTTCAAGTACGACGACGAGTGGATTCTGAAGGGAGTCTCTCTCAACATCAAAAAAGGACAGACTGTCGCTTTGGTTGGAGCCTCAGGTTCAGGAAAGTCAACAATGGTGGATCTTTTGCCAAGATTCTATGATGTTCAGAAAGGAAAGATCACTATCGACGGTACAGATATCCGCAACTTCACATTGCATGATCTACGTGGATACATGGGCAACGTCAACCAGGAACCAATTCTTTTCAACGACACAATATATAATAATATAAAGTTTGGTACAGAGAATGCGACAGAGGAAGATATCATCAACGCCGCTAAGATAGCCAACGCCCATAATTTCATAATGGAGACAGAGGAAGGTTACCAGACTAATATTGGAGACCACGGCAACAGACTTTCAGGTGGACAGCGTCAGCGATTGAGTATCGCACGAGCTATCCTGAAAAACCCGTCGATACTTATTTTGGATGAAGCGACGTCGGCACTCGACACAGAGAGTGAGAAACTTGTGCAGGCAGCACTTGAGGAGTTGATGAAAAACCGTACTACAATAGTGATCGCGCACCGTCTATCTACAATTAAGAAAGCAGACGTAATCTGCGTGCTTGAAAAGGGAGAGATTGTGGAGCGAGGCACACATGAAGAACTATTAGAGAAAGGCGGTTTGTACAGTAAACTATACACAATGCAAAAGTAATTAGCAATTATATACGAGTTGTCCAAACACGCTTATTTTTTATAAGCTCGCCCTACGGGCTCGCGTTGGTGGGGTGGTTAGGGCGTTCCGCCCTTAACAATCCTAATTTTTGGACAACTGCTATATAATCTCCAAGTAATTTGCATAAAATTCGTACAAAACTGAAAATAATTTCGATTATTTTAGTTTTGGTTAAAAAAAAGTGTAGATTTGTAAAAGATATTTTGACGAAAAAAGAAGATAAGATGTTAAATGTAATTACAAAATCGGTCAAACTCCCTGACGGCAGAGAGATTTCGATCGAGACAGGTAAATTAGCTAAGCAGGCCGACGGTTCAGTCGTAGTTCGCCTTGGCAAGACAATGTTGCTAGCGACAGTCTGTACAGCATCTGACGCAGTACCTGGCACAGATTTTATGCCGTTGACAGTAGAATACAAGGAAAAATACGGAGCCTATGGCCGTTTCCCTGGTGGTTTCACAAAGAGAGAGGGTAAGGCTTCTGACTATGAGATACTTACAGCCCGTTTGGTAGACCGCGCATTGCGTCCATTGTTCCCAGACGATTACCACGCAGAGACATTCGTAAACGTATTGATGATTTCAGCTGACGGTGTTGACCAGCCAGATTCATTGGCAGGTCTTGCAGCTTCTGCAGCATTGGCAGTTTCTGACATTCCATTCAACGGACCAATCTCTGAGGTACGTGTCATCTTGAAGGATGGCAAGTTCATCATCAACCCAACATTCGAGCAGATGGAGGGTAACGACCTTGATATCATGGTAGCCGCAACATATGAGAACATCATGATGGTTGAAGGTGAAATGAACGAGGTTTCTGAGGCTACAATGCTTGAGGCATTGAAGGTAGCTCACGAGGCTATCAAGACTGCATGTCTTGTTCAGAAGGAGTTGATGGAGGCTGTTGGCAAGACAGTTAAGCGTGAGTACAACCACGAGGACAACGACGAAGATTTGAAGAAAGACGTTTGGGCAAAGTGTTACGACAAGGCATTCGCATTCGCGTCTTCAGCAAATACAGACAAGCACGACCGTGAGGCTAAGTTCCGCAGCGTAAAGGAGGAGTATATCGCATCTCTAAACCTTTCTGATGACGAGCTTGAGGCTAAGGCTGGTATGATCGACAGATACTACCACGCAGTAGAGAAAGAGGCTATGCGTCGTTCTATCCTTGACCTTGGTCAGCGTCTTGACGGACGTAAGACAACTGAGATCCGTCCAATCTGGTGTGAGGTTGACTACTTGCCAGGTGCACACGGTTCAGCTATCTTTACACGTGGTGAGACTCAGTCTTTGACTACATGTACATTAGGAACAAAGCAGGATGAGAAACTTGTTGATGATGTTTTGAATCAGGGCAAGGAAAGATTCCTACTTCACTATAACTTCCCTCCATTCTCAACAGGTGAGGCTAAGGCTCAGAGAGGTGTAGGTCGTCGTGAGATCGGTCACGGTCACTTGGCATGGCGTGCGCTTAAGGGCATGATTCCTGCTGACTATCCATACTGCGTTCGCGTAGTTTCAGATATCATGGAGAGTAACGGTTCTTCATCAATGGCAACAGTTTGTGCTGGTACACTTTCATTGATGGATGCCGGTGTTCAGATTAAGAAGCCAGTTGCTGGTATCGCAATGGGACTTATCGCTGACGGTGGTAACTGCTACGGTAAGTACGCTATCCTTTCAGATATCCTTGGAGATGAGGACCACCTAGGTGATATGGACTTCAAGGTAACTGGTACTAAGGACGGTATCACAGCCACTCAGATGGATATCAAGGTAGACGGTTTGTCATACGAGGTTATCGAGAAGGCACTTGCTCAGGCTAAGGAAGGTAGACTTCACATCCTAGGTAAGATCCTTGAGACAATTCCAGAGGTTCGTGCTGATCTTAAGGAGCACGCTCCACGCATCGTCACTTTGGATATTCCAAAGGAGCTTATCGGTGCAGTGATCGGCCCTGGTGGTAAGATTATTCAGGACATCCAGGAGAAGTCTGGTGCTACAGTTTCTATCGACGAGGTAGACGGCAAGGGTCATATCGAGGTTAGTGCTTCTAACAAAACAGCTATCGACTCTGCATTGAACAGAATCAAGGCTATCGTTGCCGTTCCAGAGGTTGGCGAGACATACGATGCAAAGGTTAAGAGCATCATGCCTTACGGAGCATTCGTAGAGTTCATGCCAGGTAAGGAGGGTCTTCTTCACATCTCTGAGATCGAGTGGAAGAGATTCGAGACAATGGAGCAGACAGGCATCAAGGAAGGTGATTCAATCTCAGTTAAGCTTCTTGACATCGACCAGAAGAGTGGTAAGTTCAAGCTTTCTCACAAGGCTTTGCTTCCAAAACCAGAGCGCGTAGAGGGTGAGCGTCCAGAGAGAGGCGATCGTCCAGAGCGTGGCGGTGATCACCACCATCACAACAACCACCGCAATAACAACAACGGTGGCGGAGACCAGGGTTAATAATTAAAGGTTAAAATTATCCTTTTGACTAGTCCTAAATAACCGTTACAGATT
>JAZUGF010000161.1:0-24797 GCA_045641065.1 Paludibacteraceae bacterium
ATTCGCATTACCTTTATCTACATATCCATTTTTATAAAGTGCATCCCATTTCTTATTATAAGCTTTACAGTTTCCTTCTGAATAATCACCTCCTGGTGCTGGTTCAATTTCTCCCCAAGCAAAATAGGTTCCTGTCTCCGCCCTATCTGTCGCTCCAATATTCACAGGTGACCACTTCACACTTAATCCCATCTGTAGGGCGACGTGGGTTGGTTTAGATGGCAATACCACCTTCAACACCTCATTGTTTACTGGAGTTATCACATTGTTGCATCTTACATAGAAGTGATACTCATCTCCTAATTCTGCATTCTTCAAACTTTCGTCATAAACATAAAAATTGAATTTAAGCGTTCCGCTGATCACCTTGTCCGCTTGCATCGCAACATATACATCAATCGGCTCATCTTTATCCGCAAACACATGACTGGGGTCATCTCCCAAAGTGACTGTATAGACGTCGCTCTTATCCAATCCTTCAACCTTCATCATGGAGCTTCCTAGCAACATAACAGGAGCTTTTACCCTAACATGAAGCAGACTCATATTATCTGCTGGAAGAAGCGATATTCTTGGCTTATTATTCAAATTGAGGTTAGTGACATTTGCCACCAAATGCTCACCACACGACTTATTCTTCTTTTGGAATTGAGTCTTCAAATCTACAGTCGAGCCAAACGATACTGTTCCCGTCCAGCTGGCGACATTTGCGATATCGCCGTAATGGAAAAATAGAGCGTCGGTTCCCTGCATCTCCTTGAACACAAACTCATAATCTCCGACGTAGATCACATCACCCTTCTCCCACACAACAGCGATATCCTCGCCATCTTCCATGTATGTGGCACGAGTGGAATTGTCTGGAGCAGACACAAGAATCGAATAGCAGGGCTCGTCGTCGACAGACATGAAAGAATTCTCATCTTTGCACGAAGCGAAGATGAAAATTGAAATGAATGTATATAGTATAAAAAGTAGTTTTTTCATATCACCAAATTATACCCTTATTTAACGTCATGGACTAGACGTACACAACATCCACCCATTCGGTCACAATTGGCTGGTGCATAAATCACATTATTGTAAAAGTTAGCGTCATTATTCTTATTTTTAAAGCAAACACAATATGCGGATGTTCCTTTATTATATGAACTTGTCCAATAGCTTCCTGTTATTTTCCTATTATCATAGGAATTAGTATCATAATCAATATCCGTTTCACTATCCGCTATACCAAGCTGGTCAGTTACATTACCCTTTCTATAACCTCCAGCAGGCAAAAAGATAGCTCCCAAAAATTCAAGATATTCAAAATCCTCTTTTGAATAGATATTTGCATTGAAGTTATTCTTGACATCCATAATGATTATAATATCGCTAGGAGTCACCCAATTATCAGGGAACAAAAGGACTCCTGGCACTCCATTTACTATAGCTTTAGTACGAAGGTTAGCAGCATTCGTTCTTTTATTTACAAGGGAATCAGCCTCATTTTTAGTGAAGACTCGCCACATTGCTTGCGGATACCCTCCATTTGAAATTGTGTTATATACTCCCCAGTCTGCATTAGCACAATCACCAACCAAATTTTTATTAGTAGCATTGCCCACTTTATAATCATTGTTGTTTGTCGACGTTGAATATGGCTGATATGCCACAGCTTTACTATTCCAACCACTTGTGCCCCAACCGAACAAATCTATCCAACCAGAGTATGTGGGAGATATATTATTGTTGTCTAATCCACAAACATCATACTGATTCTCCGCAAATCTCCAAGTGCCTGTAGAAGCCTGATACTGAAGATTTCCTTTTGAGAATTTTATTTTTTTGCCTGGACCAACTGTGAATTCTCCACCGATATCCGCAACAGAAGCATCACCCAGAACAGGACGTATTGCTCTTCCTGAAGAACGAAGTCCTCCTTTGCTTACCCTACCTCTATCGCCAAAATATAAGCTATATGCCACTTTATTAGCATTATCCACATTATAATCAATTAAAGTCGAGACCCAATAATATCCAACATCACCGTCAGTAAGCGTAGCATTATTCATATATCCAGTGACAGGCATGAATATCGACTTGTTTCCATTAGTCACATTATAACCATTAACACCGTCCATTATAGCCTTTTTCCATGTACAATTACATAATTCCTCTGCTTGTGCATATGTCGGAATTCTCCAACTCTCTCCCCAATTCTCGGTTGCAGCATCGTATGAATAATTCAAATTGCTTTGCTTATCAAACATTTCACTCAACATTGAAGGCGTTTTATCTAATGTAATCGAATTACTAGTAGAATAATTGCTCTTTGTTTCGACTTCACCCCAAGCATAATAATTACCAACCTCCGACGCTTTTGTCGCACCAAGATTCATAGTAGCCCACTTCGTTCCACTTGGCAATCCAAGTTGGATAGCAGTGTAAGTCGGTTTGTTTGGCAACGGCATTTTTATCACCTCATTACTCTTTGTGATAATTGCATCGCTGCATTTCATATAATAATGATATTCATCTCCAGACTCTGCAGTCCCAGTTTTTTCATCGTATGCGTAAAAATAGAATTTGATTGTTCCGGAAATCGACTTATTTGCCTGTATGGCCACATAAACATCCAACACATCTCCTTTGTCGACAAACACGTGCATTGGATCATCTCCTAACGTCACACTATAAATCCTGTTTTTTTCAAGTCCATTAATTTTCATCATGGATCCGCCAAGCAACATTGCAGGTGATTTTAGTTGGACATGGAGTACACTCATATCGTCAGTCGGCAAAAGTGATATTGTTGGGTTACTTTCCAAATCGATTGCAGTCTTTACTTCTGCGACCAAATGTTCTCTACAAGATCTATTCTTCTTCTGAAACTGACTGTTGACTCTCTTGTCTTGTCCAAACTTCACCGTTCCTGTCCAGCTTCCTGCATTCTCTATACTTCCATAATGGTAGAACAGTCCGTTGTTGCCCTGCATTTCTTTGAACACGAACTCATTATTGCCGACATAAAGCACATCTCCCTTCTCCCATTCCACCGCTATACTATCTCCAAACTCACTGTATGTGGCACGAGTGTCAGATGAGCCGGGTGTCGACACCAAAATTGTATAACATGGCTGATCGTCGTCGACATACATAAAGGCATTCTCATCTTTGCACGACGCGAAGATGAGAATCATTAGAATATTCAGTATGTATATTAAATTCTTCTTAGTCATTCTCTTTATTTATCTAATAATTTTATCACATCTGGAAAACGACGAGAAAAATATTCTGGCAATATTCCCATACAATATGCTCGACCATTTTCTATTTGCAATAAATTAGTATAAACTTCATTATCTACAGAATTATCGACAAATAAAATTCTATCAAAAAACGAATAATGAGCATTTAGATTTTTATAGCCTGCTTTCCACTTCAAATCTATCGTTTCATCATCGACGAAGTGTCCTTTGAACTCACATCTTATCTTAATTCTTTCTCTTGCTATCTCCTGACTTTGCAAACAAAAAAAGATTAAGTTTAATGAATATCCATTGTTTTTGAACACTTCTGGCCAATACAAAGGAAGTGAATCAAAATTGGTCTCATAACAAAAATCTAAATTCTTTGACAAAGCATTGTTTACCTCTTTCTCAAATATCTCAGAGGTCATGTTCCTTGCCATGTCCTCTCTAAATTCAGAATCGTAAAGAGACGAATATAATTGCAAATAAAGTTTGTCGTAATCAAAAGAAGAAACACCCTCCTTCAAAAAAGACGGTGCAAATGTTGACTTCCCCGATCCGTTACAACCTGCAATTATAGTCAATTCTGCCATTAGTAACCCTTAACTTTTGAATTTGATAGACGCCCTTCCTTTTTGCGAATAGCATAAAGTTCACTACGAGGAATCACTTGGCTATTAAGGATTTCTCGAGCTTTACTCATTTGAAGAGAGACTGTCAAACCTGTAATTATCACCTCTGGTCTTGTTGGAACACCTTTCGTCATATCTCTTTATTTTTTTACAAAGATAATATATTTAATGTAATCCCTACCTATTCATCATAGTAGTCATTCTCTTTTCTCTAAACTCTCAACTCTAAGCTCTAAGCTCTTTTCTCTAATCTCTCAACTACTTCTGCGTCTCGCTCCAAGTGATCTCACTCTGCTTTCTCACGCAATTCACAAGCAACTCCTGCTTTGTGTTGTAGTTTGGCATCACAGAGAAATCAAGCTCATAACTGCCATTGCGCTCAATTTGTTGGATATCTGTCTTGCTTGTTCCAGTGCCAGTAGAGAATGCCTCTCCATTCTTGATGATGTATTTGGCAAAAAATACCCAGGGGAAATATGGCTTTTGATTTTTAAAACTTACAATAGACCTACTTTGTAAATTATTCTTTGAAATCATCATATAAAGACCTAATGTAGTTCGCAAAGCGAAACGATGAAACCCTTCAAATTCTGATGAACTCGGAGTAAATGCATATGAATTACCTAAAGTGGTACTATAATTTGAATTGATTCCTCCACTATAAGGAATATATTTACCCGACAGTGTACATCCATCAGTTTTTAAATCAACCTTACAACTTTGAAACTTTCCTCCATTATAATGCCAAAACACTCTGTTTCCATAATCTCCAGTCCCATAAGGGATTTTTGATGGATCATTCATTGATACTAATAATATATTATTATCATTAGCTCCTAGACACCTGTTTTCACTATTAGCATAAGAACCTGGATCCAGATTATCGCTCCACATTACATAGACATTGTCGTCTTGAAGTTTTTGAACCTGTTGTCCCAAACTCTTGCCTCTATCTACCTTAAGGTCGTATTGATATGCATCTGTACCTCTTGCAGTACTTTTCTTGTTCTCGAACACATACATAGAGACAACAAGATCCTCTCCATTCTCAATCTTGTTAATTATATGATTGTTTGTAGCAGTCGACCCTCCTAATGCTTTTAGAATATCAAAATCTACGGAGCCAGCAGTGGAAGGAGCAGAACCATCATAGAAATATTTTGTGCTTGTAGTAAGAGCTTTCTTCAACACAAACTTATCTACATATACTCTATTCCCTTTAGGACTATCTCCATAATAATTGTCATAATCAGTCTTTCCCGTAAAGTTTCTGAATGTCACCTGCAGTCTTGCGCAAACACGTTTCAAAGCAACATTAAATTGTGTGTTTCCTTTTACAACCATTGCAGTTGCACTATTATTTACGGGCATACCAGTACAAACAACATCTTCTTTTCCTCCCGTTTTTGTCGTATTTACGTAATATTCTTTATCATTTTTTTTACTATAATGCGTTGTTCCAGGAGTAAAATCCAATTCATATACATTATCAGCCTTCAAAGTTAAACTGATACAATGTTTATCAAAATTTTGCCATCCAGTATAACTTCCATTTATTTTACTTTTTGCTTCATCATCAAGCTCCTCATAATGCTCTTGGCAGATATTACCGAACGCATAAACTTTATATTGTTTTTTATTCGTTACATCAGTAGCAGGAACTTGAATATTAGGAAAAATAGCTGTATATTCCTTTACTCCTACTCCGTCACCCCAATTTTTACATTCAACACCCTTAATAATACCTTCTTGATTTGTCAGCACCACAATCAGATTCTGGAAACGTCCACCATTCTCTGGCTTAGCATACTCTATATTGGCATTATCTCCACCAGCGCGAGTAGCCACATCAAGATCCCCACTTACATTCGGAGCTGAAATACCGACCGTAAATGTTGTGCTGATCATCTCACCACTACCACCTCCAACGATCACCTCGTCGTCGTCTTCTCCGACAACTACTTCGTCGTCTTCACAAGAAGAGATAGCAAAGCCCAAAAGCATTGCTATCAAAAGCAGATATATGTATTTTAGTTTTTTCATTTCAACTCCTCCTCGTAAGTATGATGTGTCCAATCTTCAACAAAGATATTCGCAGTCGCCTGATACTCATACAATCCGACTGTGTAATTATATTTCTTGCCTGCCTCCCACTCTTTAATCTGATCATTTGCTGTCAAATCGACTGTAGCTTGCAATCTATTACCAGGACCTGGATCTGTATTTCCAAAATAAAATTCTATTTCTGCAGAGACTGTTCGGTTAAGAACTATTCCTTCTATATCTATTGTATTTGTAGACCAACCATGATCTGCTCTTTTAAGATTTATTTTTAAATTCACTGTATTTTCAACACCTCTATACAATCCTTGCGGGATAAAGAGCAATCCTTCACAATTTGAGATGGATGATTCTCCTTCATTTTTCAAGGATTCCGACTGTGCAGGAACTACATAAAATTTTTTATAATATGGAGAACCTTGTTTTAAATACCCTTTTCCTCCATCAAGATTAAACACATCTACAGTTGATATAACTTCATGAGTCTCCTTATCTTTAAACACAACCCCATTTTGAGATGCAAGTACTAAATTAGGAGGATAAGAAACATTTTGTCCTAACTCTGGCACCCAAATATATTGACCTCCTTGACCTGTGTAAGTTACATCTATAGTTAGTAAATCATTTTTTCCACTAGCTGAAATCGTTTTAGGTCTTGGTTCCCAACCAGCATCACTATAATCTCCCTCTTTTGCATATCCCACTACCTTAAGATCTGTCACATGAGCTTCTTCTGATGTCTTAGACACAAAATCAAAATTCACACACGCCAATATGTGTTTCATATTCATAGCAACAACGTCTGTCTCCCCCTTTCTTCTCTCCACTATTTGCGAAACAAGAAGATCTGAGTTGTCTCGAGGATCTGTTGCCATCTTGTAATTATTTAATCTCAACTCTGTCTGACCTATTGAAAATTCAAATCCATTTTCACACGATTCTCCCGCACTTTCATTAAAATTTCCTTTTATAGGGTAGAATCCTCTGAATTTATAATTATATTCTGGTTCCCACTTCTTTTTTTTATCATTAGGATAATACCATATCTCTTTTCTTTCATTAGTGATTACAAGAGTGTCATTATCGAAAACCCGACTCCATACTGATTCAGAATCTTTCTTCTTCATTGAAAGCACACCTACATAATCAATATCATCAACACTATTAACAATAGATCTAGTCGTAGGTTTCTCAAATCCTTCTTCAAATGCAGTAAATTTCAATCCTAGTACATCCAAGCGTGAAGGACGATCTCCTTCATATTCATCCATCTCATCCTTGCACGACGCAAACAATCCTGCCAACAGAATTGCCAGCATACATTTGATTGATATATTGTATAGTCGTACGTTCATCATTTACTTAATTACAATATTAGTATTATAATTTTCATCTACCCATGGCTTAACACTAACCGAGAATTCGATATATCCTTCATCCATTCCGAACTCCGACTCTTCTCCATCTCCGTCGCCATCAAGATCGTTGCCTTCATCATCAAGATCATCGGCAACACCATCACCAGAGATATCTCCCTTGAAGTTGTCTGTCGGCAATGTTATGACAAAACGATATGCTTTTCCGGCTTGCCATCCATCTGTTATCGCTGATCCAAGATTGACAATCAATGTCTTGCCACCCCAAACCTCAGGATCATTTTTATCATATAATGAATTATCTCCTTGGGCATCCACCTTGCCATCTGTCATTTTAACATCATGATTACCTTTGGTATCTGTCCTGTAGTAACCACAATTTCCAATAAGTTCACCCGTATTTGGATCCTCTACTTTATAATAAACTCTGATCGCTATAAATCCATCCTGCGGAAGAAGCATCAGATTATCATCCATATCTTTCGTCTCCGTTCCTGTTACAACCAATCCTATGTTTTTATTGTTTCCAGAAGGATCAGAAGCTTCTTTATGATAAGTATAAAGGACACCCTGTTTTGCGGTTCCTCCGTTAGCAGGAGTTGACTTATCTGCAACAACCAAAGCAGCAGAACCATCAATAGCTGTAAATTTCCACGTTATTTTCTCAGCCTGAGTACTCGGTATGGCATTATCTGTCGTCGAAATAAACGACATTGTAGGACCACCTGTTCCTGCAGCTATAACCTCTACTCTATTGACAGTATATTTATATTCAGCATCTGCTCCAGTGAATGAAAAATTGATCTTTGAAAGAGCATGTATGAAATTCAATGGCTGGACTCCATTCGCTGGTCGCTCCTCTGCCTCTGAATATGCCACCACCAAATCCTCTTGATCTGAGGCATACCCGTATAGATCATACTTGATCTTATCTTTATTATCTCCGGTCCAAATAGGATTTCCTTTCTGTACTTTTTTCAGATTATTGAAAGCTCGGAATGCGACCTTCTTGCTTGAAGTGACTTCATGAGGCCAATAGTAAGTGTCACTCTCAGTGTCGAACGTATTCGTGATTATATTTGAATTATCGACAGCCAATCCATTTTCAAAAAAACAAGAATCTATAAAAAATGGCTTATTATCATACCAAGCAGAGACATAGAAACCTCCTTTTCTGCCATCAACCTTACCCTTAAGTACATTTTCATTCACATCCGCAGCTCTTGTCGCTCCAGAAGTATAAGTAGAAAAGCAAATGGCACCTTTATCTGCCTTTGCTTTGTACGACTCAGCGTCCTCTTCTGTCTCATCCTTGCACGACGCAAACAAAGCCGACAATGAAATTGCCAGCCAGCTTAATTTTAACATATTGAATCGTACAGTTCTCATCATTTCTTTTTTTTCCGACAGCATTTTGCTTCGCAAAAAGCAATCGGTTACGTTAACCTTTGGTTATGTGTCCCCCTCGGGGACGAATTAATTGATTTACACGCACGTCCGTGCGTCTCTACGAGCGTGTTCGCCAATTATGTATCCCCCTCGGGGACGACTATGGCTTGCTTTCAAACTCTTTGTCCCCAAGGGGGACACATAGGCTTGCCTATGATAACCGATTGTTTCATAGCTCGCTATGAAACTGTCGGCAGCAAGAACGAGCGTGTTCGCCAATTATGAATTATGCATTATGAATTATGCATTGTATTAAAGATCGCTTAAATAGACTGATTATAGAATCTCACTTCTATAACCAATTTTGTCAACGTAAACGTTAACGTCAACGTTATTAAAATATATTCAGCAAAGGTGCCGTTTGCACCTCTGCCGAATAATATTTCAAATCTTAATCAAATTACTTGATTGTGATGTCGTTTGCAGTAACATCAACCCAGTTAGAAACTGTTACAGTAAATCTGATTGGAAGAGACTTAGCGAACTCTGAATCATTCTCATCACCATCGCCATCAACATCTTTATTAGGAGTAGCAGCCTCAAGATCCTGATCATCAGGAACACCATCAGCATCTGTATCACCAATGAAGTTAGTCATAGGCAATGTTAGAACGTAACGGTATGCCTTTCCTGCCTCCCAATTAGCGTCATCAATAACTACAGTCTTACAACCGATGTTTGTGTATCCACAATCACCAAGAACCTCACAATCCTCAAGTGTAGCACCAGATTGATTATCAATTACCTTATAGTAAACACGGATTGCGATCTTGTTGTCAGTTGCATCCTTAGCATTTGGATAAAGCATCATATTGTTTTTGAACTTAAGTTCAGTTGCACCAGATACTTTATTAGTGTCAGCAGCTGTAGAAGTAGCATCATTATAGTACTCGTAAAGTGTACCATTAGCAGCTGTAGCAGCGTCTGTCTTCTGTCCTGCTGTCAAACCAGTTGCCTTTGTCCACAAATCACCTGTAACCTTAGACGCCGGAACACCCCAAGATGCCACTGTAGACTGTGCATTAGTTCCTGGCTGATCTGTATCCACGCCACTATCAGCAAGTTCACTTGTCTTAGCGATAGTACAAGTAGCAAGACCTGAGTTAGCCAACACCTCGATTCTCTTGATAACGTAAGTGTACTTAGTGTTAGTGTTACCAGCCTTGATTGAGAAGTTGATCATTGAAAGTGCGTGAGTAAAGTTAAGAGCCTGCTCACCATCAGTTGGCTGAGCCACTGCCTTAGCAGATGCAACAACAAGATCCTTCTGATCTTTAACGTTATCAGCAACTGTGTATGTTAGCTGATTAGCTGTTGTTGTTGTTACTACTGCTGGAGTACCATCAGTTACAAACTCAGCTCCATCAATCTTGTTGAATGCGTAGAACATCATTGGCTTGTCTGCACCGATAGTGATTGGCCAGTAGTAAGTGTTGTCCTTTGTATCAAATACGTTAGTCTTTGCAGCCAAAGTACCATCTGCTGTTCCTTGTTCAAATACAGCTTCATCGTTAGCGATGTACACCTTGCTGTTGAAAGTGGCGTTAACCATGAAACCAGATGTCTTAACCTCTTTAGAAGTTACAATTCCATCAATAGCACGAGTCTGACCAGCAATGTAAGTGTTGAACGAAATGCTGCCGTTTCCAGCATTTGCCTTGCTGCCATTCTCAGCAACGATTTCATCGTCCTGAGAGCACGATGCAAGAGCTAAGCTTGCAAGTGCGAAAAAGAAAATTTTTTTCATGTTAGTTAATTTTTTAAATTACTTTTTTTCATTTTTTTTGTTTACAGATCGATATCGATGTTGATCTCATCCTCCCAATCACTAACTGTGATATCAAATCCATTACCGCCACCGGTCATCTGCACATTTGGAAGCACCAATGGATCCTTCAACTCTATGATCAAATCTATATCGTTCTCTTCTGACTTTTTGACCAGATTGCCCACTGGCAAATCGTAAGTCATAATTGTTTCGCCATCCACGAGCATCACATCCAAATGAAGGTAAAGCTCTTCTGGCTGATATGAATAACCCTTAATCAAACCGAAAGTCTGGAATGTGGTCTCCACATATCCTTCTTTATCCGTTGTTGGTTCGCTTCTTGTCCATCCAGTCAACTCATGAGCTGTCATCTCATATTGAGAATGCATCTCGCTAAGGTTGTAGCTCTTTGCCAGACCGCTTATCACGGATCTTACGGTATAAAGGTTGTCATATCCTTTGAAATGTACTTTCACTCCCATCTTGACAATCGCCGATATCGGAAAGAATGACGCATCTGAGAATCGTGTATGTGGAGTAAAGTCTCTAATAATCTGACTGTCGTCTATAATCACTCCTTTATAACAGTCGTTAGCAAACCAGATCGGCTGTTTAGTAGTGAGTGAGTATTCGTCTGCTCGCGTTCCATTTTTTGCTCGCGTCTGAGCTCTTGTTGCACGTGTCTGCACCGCCCATGGAGAATTCGATCGTGTCACCCATTCTGCTCGTGAAGCAGCGAACCATCGTGAAGCCTGGGGAATCGTCTCAATCTGTGCCGACGCGTATTTGTCCATTCCGCTGAATTGGAGCGACGCGTATTCCATTACCGACTGGTTGAAGACAAATATATTCCAATCTCCATCATACAGTGTAATCTGAACATGATCAATATCATTTGAGACCACAACTGCTGGTTCCTGTTTTCCTGTTTGATCGTATGCGTAAACCGACATTCCTGTAGGTGCCGTACCATCGTCGAAATCAGCCCAACGGCTTTTGCACCAATCGACGTTGATATCCACCGGCACAAGCGTATCCCACTCATCCCATAGCTGACGTCTGTCACAAGATGTGGCAAGCAATGTCAGAATGAGCGCAGAAAGCAGACGTACGCTATTTCTTAGCATTACCACCTCCTTCCTCTATTATTAGGTTACTCTCCTTCTCCACTTTTCTGTGGATCAAGTAGCCTATATTAACGTCAATTTTAGTTGGTCCGAACCATGTGTAGCGTCCATCGCGCTTCCACACCAAATGTTCGTACTTATGTTCGTAGTAGCTGTAGTTGGTACGCATCATTCCGACACCGCCACCAAACTGCAATCTCCAACGTTTATCTTTACCGAAGCTTTTTGCGTAATGGAAGGATGCTCCCACGTTGACGCAAATCTCGCCTTGATATCCCTTTGCGTTCCACTCAAAGTCGTAGTATCCAACTCCTGCAAACACACCTACCGCGTAGCCCGTTAGCTTTGGAGCGTATTCTCTGTCGCCAAGCCAATACTTTGCTTCTAGTTCACCATATTGAAGCTGCATACACCAGTTGTCGTTTCTTGTCACCCACCATGGGAAGACGTAGGAAAGATTGAAACTTAGTTTGCCGATTGGTATTTCAAGACCAAAGTTTGTAGCAGTCACCGCGTCGTAAGCCAAATTGGAATTGACCGCGAACATCGGATGATACTCTGTGATTGTCTGACGCTTTTTCAATCGTTCGGCCATCTCCTTCGACACCTTCAATGGAGTCATCGATGAAAGCTCATCATGAGGTTTTCTCACGTAGATGAATACCTCATCTTCCTCCTCAGGCAACATCTTCTCCACTGTAGGGAATTCCTTCTTTGGCTCTCTCTTCTTGAAGTAGATCACCACCTCGCATCGACGCAATTGAGGGAAATACTTCTGTGAGATCTGATCCCACGTCGCACCGGTTCTATCAATTGCCTTGATCTTAGCAGGGACATCTCCACCGCTATTGATACATTGCAATACTCTCTCCTTATTTGCGATATCCGACTTTCTAACCTCAGTTGCAAGGTTTTGCCAGATCTGTGGGATAGTAACCTTAGCATCAAAATAATTCTCATTATATTTAGGAAGATCAAAATATCTTCTGATCAAATTAATGGAATTATCAAGACGTTTCCATCGCACATTAGAGTTTGCCTCATCTGAACCTTCTGGTGACACACCAGAGAAGACATCCACACGTGGCACATAGATTGAATCCATATTCTGCTTTTCCTGCACTTTACGAAGCTTGCTAAGCATCTCGTCGTTGCTGGAATAATAAAGATCAATCGCTGCCGAACCTACATTAAAATAAAAAGTGATTTTCGTTGAATCAACATAGTCGCTGAATCCACCGGATTTTTGAGCCGCAGCCGCAGCCACGTTCAAAACAAGAATTATACAATATGTTACAAATCTTTTAATCAACTTTTTAGTCCTAATATACAAATCATCATCCCCTTGCTACCTCACACATACTTCCTCACACAGTCAAAACACACACAAATTGTAGTCCTAATTTCAACTGTAAATCATCTGAAAGCCCAAGCGTTAAATCCAAGCCGCTTAATTTTCCGGATACAAAAAAATAAAAAAAATCCTTTCGATATCCATTTGAAAATACCCGATGTTAAATTTTAACACTTTTTTTAACATTTTTTATGAATTCGTATGTTTTTACGCATTTATAATACATATATACCATTCCACCATACTTTTTATACAAAATTTATGTATATACGCATATGCATTTAACATTTTTCCCAATGGGGCAATGGCCCCATTGGTTCCCATAGCTGACGCTATGGGCTAGGAATGCCGCCCCTTGCAGGGGCTGGATCCCCCACAATGTTGGATTTAATTCCTACCCAAGCCCCTGCAAGGGGCGACATTAACATTGCCCATGGTGCTAACCATGGGTTAATGGATCATGGTGCTAACCATGGGTTAATGGATCATTGAAACCATGGGATATTGGATTTAATCCCATGCATGTGCCTCATCTATCTCAACATGATATTTTTTGGTGATTCTTCTAAACTCATCCTTATATGATATACCACCTGCATGATGACTCTCCTGATTGGCAATGTATGCTTTGACTCTGTCAACATGGCTTGGGCTAACACTAAACACTCCATATCCTATCTGCCAATTAAATGGTGCAAAATTCTCATTTATCCACTTGCTTGAATTTGATTTAACCAATCTGACAATTTCGCCTTGTGTTTTCTTTCTTGACTGGATAAAAAATATATGGATATGATTGGTGATGCCTCCAACTGCGAGAGGTATACAATCGTTCTGCTCTAGAATTCCTGCAATGTAATTATGGATTTCTGTCAAATGTTGTTTGGGCAATGTGTCTTCTCTGTATTTTGTGGAAAACACTAAATGAAGATAAACCTTCGAATATGAATGTGCCATTGTTCTGTTACTTTAATCCGACATTTTTTAACAATGCAAATTTACAATTATTTAATATTATTTGCAATCAAAACAATAAAAATAATTGATTATTTATTTCATTCATTTTCCATTTTTAACATATATCCATCATTCCCATAGACCCATAGCTGACGCTATGGGCTAATAAAATGCCGCCCCTTGCAGGGGCTGGATTCCCCACATCGTTGGATTTAATTCCTACCCAAGCCCCTGCAAGGGGCGACATTAAAATTGCCCATGGTGCTAACCATGGGAGATCTAGGGGCTAGGAATATCTACCCTTGCAGAGGCTGGATCCCCCACATCGTTGGATTTAATTCCTACCCAGCCCCTGCAAGGGGCGACATTAAAATTGCCCATGGTGTCAACCATGGGTTAATGGAATTTTTGATTTTGTGATTTAAAAAACAAAAAAAGGCAGGATTAAATCCTGCCTCTATTTGGTTTGGTGATCGGGAAGGGATTCGAACCCTTGACCCACAGCTTAGAAGGCTGTTGCTCTATCCAGCTGAGCTACCCGACCTACCTTAACTGCTTTCTTTCAAAAGCGATGCAAAAGTATATATTTTTCAACATATAACCAAACCTTGCATCACTTTTTTTGAAAAAAATTTATTCTAGCCCCGTGTTGTGAGTTACAACTTTCAATTCTCAACTCTCAACGATTTCTCCAATCAACGTAGCTGATGTTGTCTGCAAAACCTTCACTTTGACGATATCGCCAACCTTCGCGTCGCCCTTAGGGAAAACCGCAACTTTATTCTGCTGAGTGCGTCCAAATAGCTGATCTGCACTACGTTTGCTGCGTCCTTCCACCAAAACCTCAAACACTTTGCCAAGGTCTCGCTCATTGCTGACAGCAGATAGGCGTGTCTGATTCTCGATGATCTCGTTCAAACGTCGGATCTTAACCTCCTCAGAAATATTATCTGGCAAGAATTTCGACGCGTATGTGCCTGGACGCTCTGAATATTTGAACATGAAGGCTGAATCAAACACCACCTCATTCATCAAAGAAAGAGTCTGCTGGTGATCCTCCTCAGTCTCTCCGTGGAAACCGCAGAAGATATCTGTTGTGATACCGCAATCAGGGATGATGCGATGGATAGCTGCAATACGCTCCAAAAACCATTCACGAGTATACTTTCTGTTCATAGCCTTCAACACCTCTGAGCTACCACTCTGCACAGCAAGATGGATATGGTTGCATACGTTGTGCCACTTAGCGATCGCGTGAAGGATATCATCAGTCATATCCTTAGGGTGCGACGTCGTGAAGCGGATACGCATGTTAGGGAACTTCTCAGCGATGATCTCAAGAAGCTGGGCGAAAGTAGTGACGTTCTCATTCTCGTCGACGAAGCGATAAGAGTTGACGTTCTGACCCAATAACACAACCTCCTTGAATCCCTTGACGCTAAGGTCGTTCACCTCGTTGAGGATGCTGTCGACGGCACGGCTTCGCTCACGTCCACGAGTGTAAGGGACGATACAATATGAGCAGAAATTGTTGCAGCCACGCATGATCGACACATAGCCCGAAATACGGTTGTGGCCAAGTCGGGCAGGAATGACGTTGCGGTAGGTCTCGGTAGTGGAAAGATCCACGTTGATAGCCTTCTCCCCTGCCTCCACACTTGAAATCAAGTTTGGAAGATCAAGATAAGAATCCGGTCCACACACAAGGTCGACGACGCCTGTCTGAAGAAGCTCCTCCTTCATTCTCTCTGCCATACAACCAATGATACCAATGATTAGCGGACGCTTGGCATCACGCTTGAGCGACTGGAAATATTGAATACGGGAATGAATCTTCTGCTCCGCATTGTCGCGGATGGAACAAGTGTTGGCAAAGATAGCGTCTGCCTCCGCCAAATCCTCAGTGATTTCATAACCCACTGTCTGCATGATTGCAGCCACAACTTCGGTATCTGCCACGTTCATCTGGCAACCGTAAGTCTCAATAAAAAGTTTTTTTGTCGCAGATTTAGAGTCTGTTTTCATCTTTTATATATTAAAATTGTTGCAAAGATACTCATCTTCATTTATTTTTGTAGAAAGTTACCGATATTAAACGTCTAAAGACGTAATAATTGATGGAGATTATACAGCAGTTGTCCAAAATGAGGATTGTTAAGGGCCCATGTCTGATTTATTTGAGCCCTAACCCCTTCTACCAACGCGAGCCCGGAGGGCGAGCGTATTAAAAAAGCGTGTTAGGACAACTTGTATATAATTGCCTTTTAAAATTATCCCGTCGGGGGATTTAATGTCGGTAGATAATAAAATTATATTTCAAATGAGCGCAGAAATAGAATCAAAGTCTAAAGAGACTAAGACAAAAAATGAAAACAACAAAGAACCTTTCTACAAGAGATTAATCAAGAATCCTTTGGTAATCAGCATACTTGCATGCTTGATCATCGTATTTATCGGTTTTGCTTGGGTGACAAGTTGGCTTGACGGCTACACAAACCACGGCAAAGAGATCGAGACTCCCAATCTAAACGGTATGACAGAGAAGGAAGGTGGAGAGATCCTTGCTCTACGCGGCTTGACATATGAAGTTATCGATTCTATGTATGTGAAGGGAATGAAGCCAGGTGCAATTGTAGACCAGGTGCCAAAAGCTGGAGCAAAGGTTAAAGAGGGTCGCAAGATCTACGTTAAGATCCAGGCTTACGGTGCTAAGAAGGTCTCTCTACCAGAAGTACGTGAAGGTTCAGCACGTCAGGCTGAAAACTTGCTTGCCAGTGTAGGATTGAAAGTGAATAATTTGGAATATGTACCATCGGAGCAGAGTGGAAATGTGATTGAGGTCAAATTCCACGACCAGATTATCCTACCTAATACAAAACTTACCGAAGGTTCAGCTGTGACTTTGGTCATCGGACGTGGATTGTCGAACGAGGAGGTCATGGTCACAAGTTTCCGTGGACTTACACTTGAAAGAGCAAGAAACGAGGCTCATGAGAGAGATTTGAATATCGGAGCCATCTCATTCGATAAAGGAATGTCGGAAGAAGACAAGTTGAAAGCTATCGTCTACAAGCAGACTCCAATCACAGGAAAGAGAGTCCCTGCAGGTTCCCGCATCGACCTATACATGACACTTGAGAAAGAGAAACTTGAGGAGCCAGAAGAGATCTTCAAAGACGAGACAGTCCAGGATTCGGTGCCTGATAGCGGCGACGGACTTTGGAATTAAAATTTTAAATAAAAGAGAAAATATGGATACAACAGCAATTGAATACTTATGGGGATATATAAAATCCTTAAGTACAGACAACAAAAAATGGTTGTCAGAAAAACTTATTAACGACATTAAGTCAAACGACAAAAGAAATAATACCATTCAGCCGCACAAAGGCAAAAGGAAAATAAAAGTTTCTCCTGAAATACTTAAATATATGGGTATTGCAGGCAAAAACATTGATTATAATGCAATGATGGAGGAGAAAGCCAACGAAAAAGCATTATAATAATGTTCTGAGTGTAACAGGATATGAGTTAAAAATGGCAACAAAAGCCAAGCATAAAGATTTTGAAGATTGTGTCCAATATTATTCGGCACTTTCAGGGGAAATGGATTGTATTGTAACTCGCAACAAAAAAGATTTTGAAAATCTGGACATTCCAATTTATACCTCCGCCGAATTTTTAGATTTAATGGACATAGAATATTAAATTCCTGATAATGCAAGACGAAAACGAAGATATAGAGATATTTAAGGATGGGGAGGCTCCCGAAGCCGAGCTTGGCAACGATGGCCAGCTTCACGAGCATTTCCGATTCACTGTGCCTCAAGGCAAAAAATTGGAACGTATCGACAAATTCCTTGTCGGTGTGATGCCACACGTAAGCCGCAACCGTATTCAGATGGCTGCCGACTGCAAGACTATCCTTGCCAACGGTAAACCAGTGAAGTCGAGCTATAAGGTGAAGCCAAACGATGAAATCTCCGTGATGCTATCGTATCCACCGTCGGATTTCACAATTATTCCACAGGATATTCCTATCAATATTGTTTACGAGGATAAAGATATCGTTTTGGTCAACAAAACAGCAGGCATGGTGGTGCATCCAGGATTCGGTAATTTCCAGGGCACACTGCTCAACGCTCTTGCTTGGCATTTGAAGGATGATCCCGACTACGACACTTCCGACCCTCGTCTGGGATTGGTTCACAGAATCGATAAAGATACCTCAGGATTGCTTATCATCGCTAAGAACGACGACGCTAAGAGCGATCTAGGCAAGCAATTCTTCAATAAGACTACCCGTCGACGCTATAACGCCCTTGTATGGGGAAATGTGGAGAAGGATGAGGGCACTATCGATGCCGACATTGCTCGTGATCCAAAAGACAGAATGCTCTTCACTACGTTTCCTAACGGAGAAAATCCGTCGGCTAAACATGCGGTGACTCATTATAAGGTGTTGGAAAGATTCGGTTATGTGACTTTGGTAGAGTGTATTCTTGAGACTGGCCGCACACATCAGATCCGAGTTCATATGAAGCATATCGGCCATACACTGTTTGCAGACGAGAGATATGGAGGAATGGAGATATTGCGTGGTGAGCGCACATCCAACTACCGCAAATTCGTAAGCAACTGTTTTGCTTTATGCCCACGTCAGGCACTACACGCAAAGACATTAGGATTCCGTCATCCACGCACAGGCGAAGAGATGGATTTTGATTCCACAATTCCAAGCGACATGAGAGCATTGCTTGACAAGTGGAGAAGATTCCATGAGAATAAAGAATATTAACGAAGACGAAAACGAAAACGAAGACGAAAACGAAAACGAAGACGAAAACGAAGACGAAAACGAAGACGAAGACGAAAACGAAGACGAAAACGAAAACGAAAACGAAAACGAAAACGAAAACGAAAACGAAAACGAAAAAACGCAGACACCTGAGTGCCTGCGTTTTATATTTTTATACTCTTTAATTAGATTTATGCCAATCCTGCAATAAGAGTCTTATACTGAGCGATGAAATCAAGTTTCTCTGCAAGCAATTTCTGGTCATTCTCATTCAAACCAGTACCGTCCAAGAAACCTTCCTTCCACTCATTATCACCTTCCTTGTTTGCCCATGTCAAAGCAACATTGACAAATTCTTTCTGCTGATCAGCAGGCAAACCTCTGAACACTTCAACCATAGTATTCAATCCGCTGTAATCTGTTGGAATAGAAGCCAATTTTTCATCGTAAACAGCTGCAATTGTAGCCTTGTGAGACTCACCCTCTTTGAAACCTTCATCATAGCCTGTTCCGATCTCATCCTTTGGAGTGAAGAACTCTTTGAAAGCATCCACAAGAATATCTGGAGTCATCTCAGACATGTCAACACCTACATCCTCACCAACAAGTTTAGAAATAACATCGTCCAACATCTTAACTGCCTCTGTAGCAGTCTCAGAAGAACCTACTTTATTCTCGAAAGATTCCTTCCATTCTTTGTTGTCCTTATTCTTATCATACTCAATGATAGTAGCAGCAAGATTCTTCAACTCTTCAGTAGTCATTGAAGTGGCCTGGTCAATAAGATTACTTCCCTTATCTGTGAAATTGTTGACAATCTCCTTCATCGTCTCACCAGATGCCTCAGGTGTAGTGTACTGTGTTGAGTCTGCTGCTGGAGTTTTGTCTCCACCATTATTGTTGTTAGCTGGATCCTTCTTGTCATCGCTAGCAGGATCTTTCTTATCGTTACTCTGTTCCTTCTTTGTATCCTGATTCTCCTCCTCATCCTCGTCACAAGAAGTAGTTCCCAAAGATACAGCACATCCCATTGCAAGTGCTACCCAAAAATTTCTTAGTTTAATCATAGTCCCTATTAATTATTTAAAATACCAGTCATGACTCTTGTCATAATGGTGGCAAATATATTTCTTTATATTCAAAATTCAAACCACACAGTGGAAATTAACTCCTTCCAAGCAGAATTTTCTTCACTTCATGCAGTTTATTCAATGCCTCAAGCGGAGTTAAATTATCTATATCAATAGTTAGAATCTCGTCGCGCACCTGAGAAAGAGTCGGATCATCAAGTTGGAATATGCTCAACTGTGTACCAGCAGGAACCTTAGGCTCTGTGGCTTTCTTGATCTTCTCAGTTGTGACATCAGTATCTTTATGCTGTTCCTCAAGACGGTGCAGAATCTCATTCGCTCTATCAACAACAGTAGTTGGCATACCAGCAAGTTTGGCAACGTGGATACCGAAACTATGTTCACTACCACCCTCTTTCAACTTACGCAAGAATATCACCTTACCCTCAGCCTCACGTACAGATACATTATAATTCTTTACACGTTCAAAGGTGTTTTCCATCTCGTTAAGCTCATGATAGTGAGTGGCAAAAAGTGTTTTAGGATTAGCCTTTGGATTCTCGTGAAGATACTCCACGATAGCCCATGCGATTGAGATACCATCGTAAGTGGAAGTTCCACGACCAAGTTCATCAAAAAGCACAAGTGAGCGATCAGTAATATTGTTGATGATGCTTGACGCTTCTGTCATCTCCACCATAAATGTAGACTCTCCCATAGAGATATTATCAGAGGCTCCCACACGTGTGAAGATTTTATCTACGACGCCGATATGAGCACTGTCGGCAGGCACGAAACAACCAATCTGAGCCAACACAACAATCAAAGCAGTCTGACGTAGCAAAGCCGACTTACCAGCCATGTTCGGACCAGTAATCATCATAATCTGCTTCTTCTCATTATCGAGCTCAACACTATTGGCGATATACGGACTGTCGATTGGCAACTGACGTTCAATTACAGGATGTCGACCCTCACGAATATCAATAATCAAGCTGTCGTCTACAACAGGACGAACATACTTATATTTCTCTGAAATCGAAACGAATGACATCAAGCAATCAAGTTGAGCGACGATGGAGGTATCCGTCTGAACAGGCGAAACATAGCCAGCAAGTTCATCAATAAGCTCCATAAACAATCGCGTCTCCAACGGAATGATCATCTCTTCCGCCTTTGTAATCTTAGCCTCAAGTTCCTTCAACTCTGGTGTGATATAACGCTCAGCACCAGTAAGAGTCTGCTTACGAATCCATTCCTGAGGTACTTTATCCTTATGAGTGTTGCGCACCTCAAGATAGTATCCGAACACATTGTTGTAACCAACCTTAAGTGAAGAAATACCAGTGCGTTCCATCTCCTCATCCTGAATCTGCAAAAGGACATCCTTACTATTGGTAGAAATTTTTCTCCAACCGTCAAGATCCTCGTTGTAGCCGGGAGCAATCACACCTCCCTTAGATAGCAAAGCAGGTGGATTTGGCACGATCATCGCGTCGATCTTAGCACAGATATGCTCGCAAGGATTCAAGCGTTCAGCCATACCCTGAAGGTTGACGTTGCTGCTCTGAGCACAACCTCTCTTGATTGGAGCAACCATCTTCAAAGCAGAGCAAAGAGCCAAGACATCACGTGGATTAGCACGTTTAGCTGCAATTTTAGAGACGATACGCTCCATATCACCAATTTGTGGCAAACACTCGTTAAGAAGTGCACGTAAATCCTTCTCCTGGAACAGAGTCTCAACGATTTCATGACGCTCTACAATCGGAGTCACCTCCTTAAGTGGTTGAGCCAACCAACGCATCATCTGACGTGAACCCATAGGAGTCTGAGTCTCGTTGATAGTACCGAGAAGCGAACGCTGGTTCTCATCAGAAGTTGGGAAAAGCTCAAGGTTGCGGACTGTAAAGCGGTCCATCCACACGAATTTCTCCTCCTCAATACGGCGGATAGAGTTGACGTGGCTGATATTTTTATGCTGAGTATAGTCGAGATAGTGAAGAATTGCACCGGCAGCAACTTGTCCAACTTGCAGATTTTCAACACCATAACCCTTTAGAGACGAAGTATTGAAATGAGTTAGCAGTTTACCACGTGCACTATCAGGAGTGAAAGCCCAGTCATCAAGTTCATTGACAAGGTAACGTTTTGTGAAAGAATCCTCAAAATCGCGTCGACAGCCTCTTTCAATCAAGACCTCCTTTGGAGTGTAGACAGAAAGCAGTTTGTCGATATAATCATATTTACCCTGAGAAAGCAGATATTCACCTGTAGAGATATCAAGGAAAGAGACGCCATAGATATCGGAAGTTTTCTTATCCTTGCTGCGGCAAACAGCACATAGGAAGTTATTTTCACGTGGATCAAGGATATTCTCACTCATCGTAACACCCGGAGTGGAAAGTTCTGTAATTCCACGCTTCACAAGCCCCTTAGCTAGTTTAGGATCCTCAAGCTGATCACAGATAGCCACACGGTAGCCGTGACGAACAAGTTTAGGCAGATAAGTATCAAGAGCGTGGTGAGGGAAACCAGCAAGTGGCATTTCACCCGAACCGCCACCGTTGTTTCGTTTAGTAAGCGTGATGCCTAGAGCCTCAGACGCTTTAATTGCGTCGTCGCCAAAAGTTTCATAGAAATCACCCACACGAAAAAGTAGGATTGCATCAGGATACTGAGATTTATACTCGGAATATTGCCTCATTAAAGGCGTTTCGTTTTTCTCTGCCACGTCTCTTTTATTTAACTTAATTACACGCACGACCGTGCGCCTCTACATATGTGCAAAGTTACCGAAAATCCCTTGATTTGCGTAGACGTGGGGGAAATAGATATTAACAATAAAAATAGAGACGCCGCAATACGACGTCTCTACAGAATTATAACCCAGATGTAAATTACTTACATTCTAATATTGGATTGATATAGAAATCACGCTCTGGCAGACCCCACTTTATCAATGGATAAACACCACCGTTATTGTTCTTTGGAACGATACGCAAGTTGTCAACAGCGATCAATGGAGCATTATCCATATTACCCTGATTGTAATAACCAAACATTATTCCAATACCCTTGATAAAATCGGCCTTTTTTGTCGTCAAAGATCCAACCAAATCTTCTCCATAATAATCAAGGAAAGGAAGTCCTTTTTCTTTATCTCCAAAACCAGCATAAGGACTTTCTGATCCATCCATTATTATACGGTCGCTCTGATTACACAAATAATAACTCTTGGCCATAAAGTCGTACCTCAACTCTTCCATAGGGATTGTAATTGTCAACCAATCTCCACCCGATGTCCAATTATCAAATGTTGCACTTGACTGCCATACTCCATCTGCATCCTTAGAAAATCTTGCCACAGAAGGTTGCCAAGTAGCACAATAAGCATGTATTTCTGTCCATTGTGAATCAAAGAATCCAATATTTAGACAATTTCCATTCATTGGATATTCAGCTGGCACAAATACCTCAAACTTAATCACATAATCGTTGAAAGTTGTTTCTCCCTTATCAATTGACTCCGAGAAAATACCGAAAGGAGTTGGGTATTTTGGCCTTACACCTTCAGGATTAGCTTCTCCATTTGAAGAATAAGTCCAAGCGGAATAACCATGCAAATCGTGGAAAATAGAGAAATCACCACGTGTATTCTCAGACTTGAAAATTGTGTTTTTCAATTCTTCCTTAGGAATTGGCAAACCGATGAGAATTCCTGTTTCTTCATCAACCATTTCAATATCTGGTCTATTCTGGTTAAACAAGTTCAAATAGTCAGGATCATCATGAGTGATTAGAAGATTTCTTGTATCACGGAAGATAAAGTCAGTCTCAGTCTCTCCTGAAGGTGTTTCAAAAATAATTGTTCCGTTATCTGCCACACCATCAGGGATAGTGATTGTAGCGTGGTTAAAATCGTCAACTACAATAGAGCCATCCGCTGTCGACGCAATAATGCTATGATCCTTTCCATCCCAGAATTTAGCCTTAAGTGGAGCATACAAAGAGTTTCCAAAAACTTTCAATGTTTTGACAGCCATTTCATTGTCACACATAGTGACACATGGAGCACCGACACGAGAATAATCTTGAATATGGAAATTAGCGTAAAAACCTTCCTTACACATCTTTGTGATAACATGAGCACTCTCACTGATACCATCTGTTTCCATCTCAGGAACCTTTAGGATCAATTGGTCATCTGTGCTTAAAGAAGATATCTCACATTCTAAGTCATCAAATGAGATTGATGTAATTTGAGACAATCCAGTACCCTTAAAGACAATTGTTGAGCCAGCAGGAATGACTTGTCCTACACCTTTAGAACCGTCTACTGAATTCCAAATTTCAATGACAGGGAGATCACATTCACATCTACAAGTGCGATATGTCACACTATCCACTTCATTTACATTGTACTCTACAGTAGTGCCATCTGATTTTGAGACCACCATGTAGGTTCCGGCATAAGAGCCGAGCCCAAAAGTTGTTAGGGCTAAAACGGGTAATACTTTCTTTTTCATGCGTTTGAGAGGAGTTCAATAATTTCATAATTTATACTCGGTAGAACTCTATAACCGTGTAAAACTGATGTAGTTACTCTAACAACAACATCACAAATTTAGAAACAAAAGCGAAAAATGCAAAAATTAGAAGTTTAAATCATCATAAATTCTATAATTCGGCATTAATTAATTGACAGATGAACAAAAAATATAAAAAATGTTTCAATTGATAATGAAAAGACAAAAGTCGTGCCAGATTTATCTGTTTGAGTTTATAAATTAACAGATATACAAACCTACGTCTGATACGCCCAGATAATTTAAAACAAAAAAAGGAGTCGGTCATTTCTGATCGACTCCTGAAAGCGGCGGCTACCTACTCTCCCGAAATTCAGTACCATCGGCGATAGCGAGCTTAACTTCTCTGTTCGGAATGGGAAGAGGTGGGACCTCGCTGC
>JAZUGF010000162.1:0-23319 GCA_045641065.1 Paludibacteraceae bacterium
TGAATGATTACGATTATATTGAAGAAAATTTTGAAATTCCTGAAGAGTTAAAAAAAGAAAATGTAACAGAAGATAATATAATGTCTTTTATAACATTTACTGATTTGAGAATTAACTATTTAGGTGAAATTGCATGGGAATTCACGTCTCCTGATGTTTGGGAAGATGAATATGCTATTTCAATAGAAAATGAAGACCTACGTCTCATTTATCAAGTAGATTTTATTTAAGTTTTTTGGCAATTATATACGGGTTGTCCAAACATCGCCCTACCATGGCCTAATTAGAAGAACCGTATCCACGGTTCTGAAAGGGTTGTTTCAAACGTGTATTCCGCAACCGTGGCAATGGTTGTCCTAACAGACCATTGTTGCCGAAAATGGCGGGGCCTTTCGGCTACTGTGGCCGAGGTAGAATGTTGAAATTCATTGGCGATGTCGGTGGCTTTGATGAAATTCGGCCACGGTAGTCAAACTCGTTATATGTTTTGCCTACCATGGCCGGAATCTTTATCTCACAAAACCAAGTTTTGTTACATTCTTCTTGTTAAGGAGTTCCATTTCACAAGCCTCGATAATTCCGTCAATATCAATTTCATCTCTGTCGTCAAGAATATCGTTGACAATTCGTTTGCGAGCAATGTTCTCAATTTGACCACCTGAGAAATCAAATCTTTTTGCAAGATTGTACGCTTGATCATCAGTTAAGTCTGGCAACATTGCTTTCCAGATATGTTGACGCTCATCTGCAGTTGGTTTGTCAAACTCAATCTTGTACAAGAAACGTCGTTCAAAAGCCGGGTCGAGATTGCCTGTCAAATTCGTCGTGGCGATCATTATGCCTTCAAGATTCTCCATCTCCTGAAGAATGATATTCTGCATAGCGTTCTCCATTTTGTCAACCCCGTTAATGCATCCTTCGTTGCGACGAGTAAGAATTGCGTCGGCCTCATTAAAGACAAGGATAGGAGCGAGACAATTCTCTTTGACGATTTTCTTATATTGATCAAACACACGTTTGATATTCTTCTCTGTATCGCCAACCCATTTTGATCGGATATTAGGAACGTCGACGAGCATGATGTCACGTTTACTCTCTCTTGCCAACTGGAATACGGTCTCTGTCTTTCCAGTACCAGGGCCACCATAGAAGATACAAGTGAATCCTTTACGCATCCCCTTATCATCCATACGTTTCAACACACGCTTCATTCTCTCCTCATCCAAAAGATCATGAAGTTTATTCACCTCCTTTGTGACGCGATTATTATAAAACAATTTTTTCTCCTTAATATCCTCATGATGAGTGAGATTGCTTCTTGGTTGCGACGGTTTGACTAACTTCAACTCCTGTAGAATATCCTCTTTGCAGAAATCAGTAAGTTTCCATGCTCCTGGTAATACCTGTCCGTCAATACATGTTGCTTCAACCAAATGAGCCTTGACCAAACTACTTGTCTCATTCTCCATCTGATAAAACAGATGTCTTAAATCAGGGTGTTCAAACCAATCATCAAGGTCATGTCTCTGAATCTGATCATCATTGTTATTTACAAATAATATCATCATACAGAGTAGCAACATCAAATCTTGAAAACCGAATCCAAATCCTTTTAACTTTTGAGCAAGATAAAGATTCTGGTTATTCTCGATTAGATAATTGAACTCTAATTCGATATCGCCAGTTTCCATGCCATTTTCTCGTGCTCTTTCCAAAATGTCATCAATCTCATCAACGAATTCATTGATGTTAAGATTGATAAGAGGTTTGGGCTCCACAATAGAATTTTTACGAAGTCCTTCTAACACATCTTCAGCAAGACGGTAAACTACTTCGCCGTTATGATCTTTGTAGCGTCGAATCACCTTACGCTTAACCAAATCGTTAAACATATCGAGATATTCCAATAGTTTAGTAGGTCTCACATCGTAATGCTTTGCGATGTCACGCAAGCGAACTCGGTATTCATCAAATGAATCGACGAATGCACAAAGGAAAGAGACCTCGTATGGATCGGAGATCTTCAATCTGCTTTGTAATTCAGTAATATAAGGTTTTGCCTCTTCTGGTAGAATCTCATTTGCGTTGTTAGTAATCTCCACAACGTTGTTGATTAGGTTGAAAATACCCATTTTCTTGACTGTCGCTTTGCTTACTGTTCTTTGCTTCTTAATCACTTCTTTCATATACTTTTATTTTTGATTTTGTACTATTTAAGATCTTCTCATTATTCAAGAATCAAAAGGATTCCAGACGGAAATTTCCATAATTAAGAATCTCTTTCATAATTAAAGTTGCACAAAATTAGAACGAAGTTCTACAAAAACATAACGTATTTTCAAAATTGTTTATAGAAAGAATATAATGCATTGTCTATTAATTGCTTTTGTTGACATTAGTTATGCTCATCTGTCTACACTGCAAATTCATACCTTCTATATTACAATAATGATTCTGTTATAAGATTATATAGCAGTTGTCCAAAATGAGGATTGTTAAGGGCCCATGTCTGATTTATTTGGGCCCTAACCTCGCTCTCCAACGCGAGTCCGAAGGACGAGCGTCATAAAAATTAGTGTGTTTGGACAACACGTATAATTGCCTTCTGTTATACGTATAACTAAAATACTAATGTAGAACCGAATGCCAATAGTCAACTCGGTGCCAACCATAACCGTATCCTAATTCAATTATTTCAAACATTATGATGGAAAGGAATGTTAGGATGGCTGCAAATTTTAGTAGATAATAACCAATTGTTTTGAATTCAATACTCATAATTCCTTTGTCTTTTTCAATTCAATGACAAAGATAGTTCAGGGGTGTGGCTAAAATGGGCAGAGGGGGAGGGGAAATTAAAAATGCGGAATGAAAAAGAGTTATGCTCGGTGCATAACTCTTATGACTTTGTCTTACAATATCTCTAATGCAATCGCCGCACATGCCTCTGCATCAGCCAGAGCGTGGTGATGGTTTTCAAGGTTGAACCCACAACGTTCTGCGATGATGTCAAGATTATGTTTCCCTCCTGGCCATACTTGTCGTGATTTAACCAGGGTGCAGTAAAATTCATAATCAGGATAATCCATTTGATAGGCTTTGAAAACGGCTTTTAAGCAACTCTCGTCAAATGCTTTATTGTGTGCGACGAGGGGCAGACCTGCTATCTTTGGCTCAACTTGTTTCCAAACTTCTGGGAATATCGGTGCATCTTTAGTGTCGTTAGCCGTTAGTCCATGCACCTGTGTACACCAGAAATTATAATAATCTGGTTCTGGCTTGATTAGCGAGTAGAATTCATCTAGTTTTTGTCCGTCTCTATATATTACGATGCCGACGCTGCACACTGAGGTGCGGGCACTGTTAGCTGTCTCAAAATCTATTGCTGCGAAATCTTTCATTTGGGTTATCTATTTAGTTAACATTATCGTCAACGTTATATTTCTTGTTCATTCTTTCTATTGTTTCTGCTATCTCATTGCGTAGCCATTGTGGCTCCACGACTTCTAGTTCCTCTCTGTTCCAGAGCAACTCCTGTATGAAATCGTAAGTTGGGCGGACGTGGATTTTGAACATGCTGTATTCATCATTACGCTCAATCTCTTCTTGTGACTTATGCAATGGAAGGTCGCGCATATAATTGGCTTGATCTGAAGTGACTTTTACAATCACATCTTCAACATTGATTTTTTTATCCACAATGATTCCGAAACTGTCATTAAAATATGCTTTCGGATCGAAATCATCAGGATAGTCGAATGTATGGCTGGAAAGACGGAATTCTTGAATTCTGTCAAGACAATATGTTCTGTCATCTCCTGATGGCCATGAACGTCCAACCATATACCAGCGTTGACGGAATAATTTTACGCATAAAGGCATCAGATAATGTTCTCGTGAATCACCTCTCCAGTAATTGTAATATGTGATGTGGATGAGGTGGTCGCTTTTCATCGCGTCGATAATAGAGTCAAGATGTTCGCGTCCACTTGGAATCTCTTCGAGTAGGATCCTGTCTTTTATAGATTTACTTTCTGAAATAGAATTGTAGACGGAATATGTGCTTATCAACCAATTTTTTACGCTTCCGCTTTTTAGGTCTTCAATGTTCTCTATATAATAACGGTAGGGTGCTACTTTCTCACATTCGATAATAAGATCGAAGTTTTCAAAGATTTTTTCCTTCCACTTGATGAATGTTCGCTTCAACATGTCCTGACCATCGCTTAAATCTTTGTTCATAACCCACTTTCGGTTGATTTCTTCAAATGGAATTTTACCGGCTTTAGCTATAGTGTTGATAATCCACACCAATTTATTTGTCTGGCTCATAGTTTAATACATATTTAAGTTCATAATTGTTTCAATATGTCGCAAGACTTTATTCAAGGAATTTACTATGTGTTTGTACAACATTTGTATAATCTCCTTTATTTATACAATGCAAATATAACATTTGGGTGTGCCGAAGTAGGGCATATCTTTATATATTTTTTCAAAATTTCTTCATATTCACAATAAATTTGCTTTTTAATCGTTTAATAAGTAAATTTGTCCCCAAATGGATAAGAAGTACTTTTTAATATATATATCGGCATTGTCGCTATTTATGTTGACGATGCTTGGCTGTTCTAATAAGAAGAATACAGCGATTGCACGTGGTTATCAAGCGATGACTACGCGTTACAACGTCTATTATAATGGCAAGGAATCTTTGGACAAAGGTAAGAAGAATATAGAGGAAGCTTACAAACCTGACTATTCTCAAATCTTAAAGATGTATCCTGTAGGTGACAAATCCACTAGAAATGCAGCTTTCTCCCAGTGTAACAGAGCGTTAGACAAGTGCCAGACTGCAATCAAACTTCATTCAATGCGTAAGAAGCCTATCAAGAAACCAGCAAAGATGAAGGATCCTGATTATGCTGCTTTCTATGCCCAGGAGGAGTTTAACTCTATGATGGACGACGTGTGGATGCTAATGGGAGAAACCAGATATTATATGGAAGATTTCCTTGCCGCAGCCGCTACTTTTACATATGTGGAGAAACATTTCTCTGTTCATAAAGATCTTGTTGTTAAAGCGACTATCTGGCGAGCAAGAGCACTTATGGAGATGGACTGGCTTTATGAGGCCGACGAGATTCTATCTAACATCAGTGAAGATGACCTAAACTATGAAAATCAGGAGTTTTATGCTGCTGCAATGGCTAATCTTCGTTTGAAAGAGAATGATAAGATTGAAGCTTTGAAGTATTTGAAACAAGCAATTCCTGCAGCAGAAAATAAAAGAGAGAAAACTCGTTTCTATTTTATTATAGCTCAACTAAATCAGGAACTTGGTCGTAAAGATCAGGCATACGCTTATTATGATTCTGTTATTCGTAAAAGCCCAGACTATGAAATGGAGTTTAATGCACGAATCCGTCAGTCCGAGGTTATCACTGGTGTTAATGGAAAACCCGACCAGTCTGTAGCTAAGTTGAAAAAGGCAGCTAAATCATCTAAAAATAAGGATTATCTTGATCAGATTTACTATGCAATTGGTAATATTTATTTGTCTAAAGGAGATACTGCCAATGCAATTAAAAATTACCAAACTTCTGCAGAAAGCAGTACAAGAAACGGTATTGAGAAAGCTGTGACTTTAATCAAACTTGGTAAACTTTATTACGAGAAGAAGAATTATATTGATGCTGAACCATGTTATGCTGAAGCTTCATCTATTCTTTCTAATGACCATCCAGATTACAATGAGGTTTCTTCTAAAGCATTGAACCTTACAGAGTTGAAACAAAATTACGAGGTCGTATATCTTCAGGATTCTTTGTTGGCTTTGGCTAATGGTACTGATGCTGAACGTGTGGCAGCTTGCCAACGAGAGGTTGATAAGGTTAAAGCACGTCTAAAGAAAGAGCAAGAGAAGAGAGAACAAGATTCTCTTAACGCTCGTATTGCTGGAATGGAAATCGAATCGATTGTTTCGAAGAATGTTAATTCAGTCAGAGGATCGAACTGGTATTTCTATAACGCACAGGCTATCTCAAAGGGTAAGATTGACTTTAAGAACAAGTGGGGTCAACGTCGCCTTGAAGATAACTGGAACCGAAAGAATAAGCAGATGATGATCATTTCTGATGAGGTGGTTGATAACGATGGTTCTAAAGAAAATCAGCAAGCTCCTGAGTTTGCAGATAGAGGTTCTGATTCAGAACGTTTCGCAAATGAACAAAATATGCCAGAATTAACTCTTGGATACTATTATAACCAAATTCCAAGAACAGAAGAGGCAAAAGCTCTAGCTATATCACAGATCCGTACTGCATTGTATAATGAAGCTGTTGTCTTTGATGAGAAGATTAACGATTACGATATGGCAATTCAGACATATGATGAGTGGCTTCGTAGATTCGGTGGGGAAAATGCGGATAAGGATGCTGATGTTCTATTTAATTCTTATCGTATCGCTGAGAAAATGGCTGACAATAATTTGGCAGTTAAGTACAAAGATGAACTAGTCACTAAATATCCAAATTGTAAATACTCTCAGGTGTTGAGTGATCCTGACTATGCAAATAAGTTGGTTAGAATGGCTAACGTCGAAGATTCTATTTACAGAGCTACTTATACAGCATATCATACTTCTGATTATAACACAGTATTGAAAAATACTGAATATATGTATGCTAATTACAAGATGTCGTCGTTGATGCCGAAGTTTATGCTTCTTAAATCATTGACATTTGGTAAGCAAGGTCAACACGACTCTTTGAAAGCGTCACTAGGAAATCTTGTAACTGAGTATCCAAAGAGTGACGTCGCACCGATGGCTAAAGATATCTTGGCTTTGATAGAGCAGGGTAATGTGTCGTCGAAGGGATCTACAGCATCACTTGCTGACCAACGTGAGCAGATTTTGCTTGAGGAAAATATTCAAACAGGTGTTATAGATACTGTTGGCTTCACTTATAATGATAAGAGTGCATATCATTTCTACATCATTTCTCAGGCTGACAAGGTTGATCAAAACAGACTGTTGTTTGAGGTTGCCACTTACAACTTTACAAAGTTCTTGGTTAAAGATTACGATTTAAAGGTGAGACCAGGATTGGTTTCTGTTTCTGGAATGGATAATCTAGACGAAGCTCTTTGGTATCAAAAAGGTGTTAAAGAGAGCGACGGAATTATGAATCTTCTTAAGGGTACTGATTATACTTTGTTGGTTATATCAGAGGAGAATAGCCGTTTGATTGGACGTGGTTATACACTTGATCAATATAAAGAATTCTACGAGAAGAATATCTTGAATCGTAAGCAGGATAAGAAGAAAGTTGACATTGAAATCATTGGAAATGATGTTCCTTCTGCTCCTGTAGAGATTAAGGAAGGTGATGACTTGAACAATATGGGTCAGGTTAAGATTGCCTCTCCAGCAAAACAAGATTCTAAAGCTGCGCCAAAATCAGAAGTTAAGAACGAAGCTAAATCAGAGGTGAAGGCTGAGGATTCAAAACCAGCAGAGGAAAAGGTTGAAGTTAAAGCAGATGAACCAAAAGTAGAGGCAAAAGTAGACGAGAATGTTGAAAAGAAAGCAGACGCACCTAAGAAGGAGTTGAAGAAATACAAGAATCTATACACTTTTGATCGTTCTGCAGAACATTATTATGCTATACTCATTTCCAGAGGGGCTGTAAATTCTGATAAATTAATACAGATCTTGGCAAATGCAAATGAGGAGTGGCCTGGAGGATCTTTGAAAGTTGAGAAATCATCAGGAAAGAATTTCCCTACGATAATCACAGTTGGAATGTTTGAGAATTCATCAATTGCTATGGATTATTTGAAAGGCATTGTGAAGTCTGAGGCATTGAAGAAGAGTTTGCAGAATATAACATATAATAATGTAGTCATTACTAAAGATAACCTAGATGCTTTGCGTCAATCTGGTAATCTAACAGTATATATGGAGTTGTTCAAGAAAGGTTATCTTGGCCGTTAAAAATAATATTATGGATGCGATACAGGGAACAATATTGTGGGCAGACGATGAAATAGATTTGCTAAAGGCTCACATCATCTTTTTGAAGTCAAAAGGTTATGAAACTGATTGTGTAAATAACGGTCAGGATGCAGTGGAGGCGTGTAGAAACCGTCACTATGATATCGTATTCCTTGATGAGAACATGCCTGGTATGAATGGTTTAGAAGCTCTTCAGCAGATTAAGGAGATTGACAGCACAATTCCAGTAGTGATGATTACAAAGAGTGAGGAGGAAGACATAATGAATCAAGCTATCGGAGCAAAGATTGCAGATTACTTGATCAAACCTGTTAATCCAAATCAGATTCTGTTAACTCTAAAGAAGAATATCAAGGCTCGTGAGATTATCTCTGAAGCCACAACAGACGGCTATCGTTCTGAATTTGGAAAAATTGGTCTTCAGATCAACGATTCTTCATCCGTGGAAGACTATATGGAGGTGTATAAGAAACTTGTTTTCTGGGAATTACAGCTTTCTGAATCGGCAGCAGACATGGATGAAATCCTATTGATGCAAAAAGAGGAGGCCAACAGCGCATTTGTAAAATTTATAAAGAAGAATTACGAAAAATGGTTTGCCGACGGTGCTGATCGTCCGATGATGAGTCAGGATGTGTTCAAGACTAAGGTTTTGCCATTGCTAGATAACGGAGAGAAGGTTTTCTTCGTGGTGTTGGATAATTTTCGTTTTGACCAGTGGAGAATCATTCGTGAATTATTGAGTACGGATTTCGTTGTTGAATCAGAGGATTTGTATTGTAGTATGTTGCCTACAAGTACACAATATAGCCGTAATGCAATTTTCTCAGGATTGCTTCCTTTACAGATCAAAGAGATGTATCCACAGTATTGGGTTGAGGAAGACGACGAGGAGAGCAAAAACCAGTATGAGGAGGAGTTGATTGGCACATTCTTCCAGCGCTACCGTCGCAAATTCTCTTATTCATATGCTAAGATTATAGATTCTGCGTTTGCTGCAAAGTATGTGTCAGAGTTGAAGAGACTTAAAGACAACGATTTGAACGTTGCTGTGTTCAATTTCGTCGACATGCTTTCTCACGCTAGAACTGATAGCAAGATGATTCGTGAACTCGCGTCGACTGATGCTGCTTACAGATCATTGACAAAGACTTGGTTCCAGCACTCTGCTATCAAAGAATTCTTTGAGGCAGTGAAGAATATGGGATACAAAGTTGTTCTTACTACTGACCACGGAACAATTCATGTGCGTAATGCTATCAAAGTTGTTGGAGATAAGAATACAAATACAAACTTGCGCTATAAAGTCGGCAAGAATTTGAATTATAATCCTAAAGAAGTATTTGAAATTCGTAAACCAGAGCAGATTGGTTTACCTTGTCCTAATGTAAGTTCTGCTTACATCTTCGCTTGTAATTCTGATTTCTTTGCATATCCAAACAATTACAACTATTATGTCTCTTATTATAAGAACACATTCCAGCATGGAGGTGTCTCAATGGAGGAGATATTCCTACCTTTAGTTGTAATGAAGGGAAAATAATATTATCTTTGCACCGCAATTTCGGAAAAAGATGAAAGTAACACCTAAAAAAGCACTTGGACAGCACTTCCTAAAAGATCTCAACATTGCTCAACGCATTGCTGAGACTATTGATATGGGTGGTGGTATACCGGTTTTGGAAATCGGACCAGGTATGGGTGTGCTTACACAATTCTTGCTTCAAAACAAAGAGATTGATCTCACTTGTATTGAGCTAGACTCTGAATCTGTAACTTATTTATTAGCCAATTTCCCAGACTTGAATGGTCGTGTCATCGAAGGAGATTTCTTGAAGATGAATCTAAACGAGATGTACAAGGATCAGTTCTGTGTGATTGGTAATTTCCCCTACAATATCTCAAGCCAAATATTCTTCAAAGTCCTTGACCACAAGGACAAAGTTCCTATCTGTGCTGGTATGATACAGAAGGAGGTGGCTGAGAGAATGGCATCCAAACCTGGAACAAAGGCTTATGGAATCCTAAGTGTGCTTGTTCAAGCATACTACGATATAGAATATCTATTTACCGTTCACGAAAATGTATTCGATCCCCCCCCGAAAGTGAAATCAGCGGTGATACGAATGCGACGCAACGACACAAAGAAGATCAACTGTGATGAAGAATTGTTCGTTAAAGTAGTGAAGACAGCATTCAACCAACGACGCAAGATGATGCGTAACTCGTTGCAACCTCTGCTTGGTCAAGGTCATCCTTTACTTGCAGATCCAGTCTTTATGAAGCGTCCTGAGCAGCTTAGTGTACAAGAGTTTGTGGATCTCACAAACCTTATCTCTAAGAATATCAGTGCCTGATTCCCAAGTCGGTGTTGCCGACGTTTAGAGAGCGAAACCTAATAGATAATTCAAACTTCTGCGGTGTTGCAGTGGTTTGCAAAACAAATTGTTATGCCAAATTCAGAGGCAGCTAAGCCAATTTCAGAAAAGGTACCAGCAATTTCTGAGGTAAGATTGTTCTATTTTGAGAATAATCGTTTGAAAGTAGCAAAAGATATCAAAATCTTAAAAGAGATTCCTCTTTCGGATTTTGTTTGGATCGATCTAGTAAACGTAGCTCCTGAAACGGAGAGTGAGCTTGAGCATTTTTTGAAAATCTATATCCAGGAAGAAGAGGAGATCGAAGAGATTGAGATTTCTTCACGATTTATTGAGACTCAGGATACGCTTGTGGCAAACTCAAATTTCATGCTAGATGATTTTGAGAATGAGCCGGTTTCATTCATCCTTAAAAATAAGATTCTTGTTTCGGTTCGCGACAACAAATTGAAGTCTTTTGATGAGACTATGAAGAAAATGTTCGCTAATCCAAGAAATTTCCCTACAGGTGATCATATCCTATGTGCACTTATGGAGACGCGAGTTGACTATGATGCCGATATGATTGAGGACGTTACAAACGAGATCTCAGAGCTTTCTAAGACAATGCAGGTGGCTGAGGATATTGATGAGGATATCCTATTGCAGATCAAGAACCTTCAGGAAAAGATTATGCACTTGCGAGAAAACTCAATTGATAAACAACGAGTTGTATCGAATATTCTTCGTAGTGAGTTGTTTTCAAAAGATTTGACTCCAAGAATGAATATGATTATCAAGGATATAAATTCATTGATTGAGCATATCAAATTTGGTTTCGATCGTCTAGACTACTTGCAGGATACATTCCTTGGTTTGGTTAACATTGAGCAGAATAAGATCATCAAGATATTTACGATTGTGAGCGTGCTATTTATGCCGCCTACATGGATCGCAAGTATTTTTGGTATGAACTTCAACATAATACCGATGGCAGACCATCAATTCGGATTCTGGCTATCAATTGGAATAATGGTATTGTCTTCAGTCGTCGTATTGTATTTCTTCAAGAAGAAGAATTTATTGTAAAATAAATTAGATAGAATTATTTGTGAGCATCAAGAATTTTTTTTCTTGGTGCCCACAATATTTTATGGATATTTACGTTTTATAGTCAGAAAGCATGAGATTTATTTATTCGATGCAAGCTTGTTATATAATGAATGAATTGTTGCGTTTTGTCAATGAAAATTTAGAAAATTATTAAATTTAATTATCATGAAAATGAAGAGGATTTTTTGTTTGTTGTCTCTTTGTTTAGTGTTTGTTACCAATCTGTTTGCTGAGACTTCGGATTCGTTATCTATTACAGACAACAACAGACCAACTACAAGTTTTTCTTTTGGTTTGGGTACTGGAAGTGAGAGTCACCATGTCTCTTATCTATCTCCATTGCTTTATGAAGGAATTGGACACGAATTATGGGCAGAAAGACTAAAGCGTCTTGAGAAAAGAGGAAAACTATTCTATAGCTCTTCCAATTTAAGTTTACGAAGTACTTATCTTTCCGCGTTGAATGAAGCTAATTTGATGCATGTCAGAACAATAAAGTTCGATTATCATTATTATTACGATTGGAAGTTGGTTCCAAATTTCAACTTTCTACTCGGAGGTTATGCTGGTCTTGAATTTGGTTCAGATGAGCTAGAGGTTGGTATTTCCAATAATGAATATTTTCCTCGTAGAGATTTTCCTATGTTGGGATTTTCAATGCGTCCAACGTTATGTATACAAACAAAACGTCGTGTTATTAAGTTGGCTGATCAATTCGACTTTTATTTGGCAGGATTTTCGCTTACACCGAATTATACACAGCCATATTTCGAATCTGAATTAAGCGGATCTACGTTATTTGATTTCTATGGTTTTAATTCGTTCATCGACAAGTTCAGTTTCACTAACAAATTAACTGCTGATATACCTCTTCGTAGAACCACATTACGACTAGGAATGGTTGTTGATCGTACTAAATCTATGATCAAACAGATTGATAATCGAACTTTTAATGTGAGAGCACTTGCTGGATTCTCATTTGATTATCGTCCAATTACAGGAAGAAAGCATACAAATATTAAAAACATTTTTGAGTAAAGAGTCATGAAAAAGATATTTGCTATAATTTTTGTGGCGGTTATGTCCACTTTGGTCTCATGTGACGACGATCTTAAGTTCACTGAGGACGATATGAATGATTACGAATATAATTTCGAGTTTCTTTGGAAGGAGATCAATGAAAAATATTGTTTCTTCGACTTTAAGAAGGATAGTATCAAGGATTGGGATGATGTTCATAAAGAATATTTGCCTTATGTAAAACAATGTAAATCAGAAATTGAATTTTTTGACATTATGGGGGCAATGCTGAACGAATTGAAAGATGGTCATGTTGATCTTGTTTCTTCATTCGACATTTCATCTTACTATTTTGAGGAAAATTATCCAAAAGATTTTGATACTGATATATTGAATAGTGACCGTTATTTAGGAAAGAATTACAGACGTAGTGGAGGCTTTAAATATAAAACCTTACGTGACGGAAATGTAGGTTATATGTATTTCGGTGATTTTATGTCTTCGTTCACTCATTCACAGATTGATTTTATCTTAAATTACTTCCAGGATACTAAAGGCATAATAATCGATGTCAGAAACAATAGTGGTGGTGATGCTTTTGGCCCAAAGAATATTATTTCTCATTTTATAAAAGAACCACATGTCCTTTATTATCTGACTTACAAGACTGGAAAAGGACATTCAGATTTTTCATCACTTGTCGAAGACAAAGTAGAGCCGGTTAAAGATGGTGTTATTTATGACAAACCTGTTTATGTGCTAACAAACAGAGGTTGTTTTAGCGCTACTAATATCTTTGCCTTTTCGGTAAAGGGGTTGCCTCGTATGACTATTCTGGGAGCTAAAACTGGAGGTGGCACAGGATCTCCAACTCTAACTGAAATGCCTAATGGATGGTTGGCTCGTTATTCAGGAAGTATTCTTTTAGATAAGAACAAACAAAATACTGAGTTTGGTGTTGAACCTGATATAGAGTTGCATTTGGATGAAGAACTTGCAAGAACTCAAGGTTTGGATAATATTATCGAGACTGCTTGTGATTACATAGAAGGAAAGATTAAATAATTGATATTTAATAAATATAAGCCAGAGGGTTTCAAAATTGAATGAGCCTCTGGCTATTTTTTTATTCATCGGAAAATTATTATTTTTGCGTAAATTTTATTAAAAGTTGAAATGAAGAGACTTGTTTCTGTTATCTCTTTCGTATTTATATGTTTTGCGACGTTAATTGCACAAACGTCGACAATATCGACGGATTCAGCAACCGTAAGGCTCGCTAATCGCGCTTTCGGTCTTGGCTTTGGACGTGAAATTCACCACGTTTCATATCTTTCACCTTTGAAATATAAAGGTAGAACGTATGAATTTTGGAATGAAACCATAAAGAATCAGAATAGAGGGAAACACGATTTCTATAGTATCGTTAATAACCGTGTACATTATTCTTCTTTAATGCCGAAAAGCGAATCGAGTCTGATTGATGCGATGTATGATGTGTTTGAATTCCACAAGTTTTATGATTTGAAGGTATCTTCTAAATTCCATCTTCTTTGTGGAGCCTATGCAGGATTCGAGATCGGTTTGGATATGAATCTAAGCAATACAAACAATCCCGTCTACATTAGAGGAGATTTGAATCTGATCGGATTATCAGTCCGTCCTACCATGTGTTTGCAGTCTAAATCAACTCACCCGAGATCAAAACAACGTAAGATAAAAGTGTCAGACCAATTTGATTTCCGTTTGGCCGGAATAACTTTTTCTCCAACTTATACTCAGCTTTATTATGATTTGACGTTGCCGGATTATGATAAATCTGAATTCTTTGATTTAAATTCTTTTTCCGAGAAGATAAGAATGTCTTATAAAGTAATGCTAGAGGTACCTCTTCGTAATCGTACATTACGAGTAGGAATGTTGGCGGAACGCTCAAAGTCTATGATCAACAGTATTGATAATCGATCTACGAATATTCAACTACTGCTTGGATTCTCATATGATTACTATCATATTAAGGGATGGTTAAAGAAAGACGACAAATTTTTAACTGTATTTGATTAAGAGATTATGAAAAAGATATTTGGTTTTATTTTCGCGGCGTCGATGTTACCCTTTTTCTCGTGCGACGACGATTTGGAATATGATGATTTCGATATCTTAGAGAATTACAATTTTCTTTGGAAAGAGATAAATGAGAAATATTGCTTCTTTGATTATAAGAAAGATAGCATAAAAAGATGGGATCTTGTATATGATGAATATTATTCTAAAGTCTACTATGATGTCACAAATGTGACGGAATTTTTTGACGTGTTGGCTGAGATGCTTAATGAGTTGAAGGATGGTCACGTCAACTTATATAGTGGTTTTGATGTCTCATCATACAAGTTTGCTGCTAATACTCCCGTCGATTTTGATTATAATCTATTGGCATATAACGATAGATATTGGGGCAAAGATTTGAGAAATTGTGGAGGATTCGGATACAAAACATTGCGCGACGGAGCGGTCGGATATATACGTTATGGTGATTTTTCATCATCATTTTCGCATTCACAGTTGGATTTTATATTATCTTCGTTTGATGAAACTAAGGGTTTGATCATTGACGTTAGAAATAACGGAGGTGGCTCAATTGCAAATGTCAATATGATTGTCTCTCATTTTATTGAGGAAACGACAACAATAGGATATAGAGTCAATAAAACAGGACCTGGACATTCTGATTTTTCAGAACCTGTTTCGGAGAAAGTTTCTCCATATAAAGATGGAATCATTTATACAAAACCAGTATATGTGCTTACAAACAGTCGTTGCTACAGTGCTACGAATGAGTTTATCTATGCCATGAAGGGGTTGTATCAAGTTATCATCTTTGGAGGAAAAAGTGGGGGAGGATGCGGTATGCCATTCACTACAGAACTTCCATGTGGATGGAAAGTACGTTTCTCAGCAAACCCATGTTATGATAAAAATATGGAATTGACAGAGTTTGGCGTTGAACCAGATATAGAATTACATTTAGATGAAGAACTCGCATACCGTAAGAAATTGGATAATATTATCGAAACTGCATGTGATTATATAGAAGGAAAACAATGAAAAAACTGACAATAGAAGATCTTAACAGAATCACTCCAGAGGAATTTAAGCAAACAAAGAAGATTCCTTTGGTAGTTGTGCTTGACAATGTAAGAAGCATGCATAATGTGGGTGCGGTATTTCGTACTGCGGATGCATTTATTGTTGAGAAGATTGTACTTTGCGGAATCACATCATGTCCGCCTAACGCAGAGATCCACAAAAGTGCACTTGGTGCTGAGATGACTGTAGATTGGGAGTATGCAGAGGACACTTTGGATGCCGTCAAAAAATTGAAGACGCAAGGATACCATGTTTATTCAATAGAGCAGGTGGAAAGAAGTGAGATGCTTCAGGAATTGACTTTGCCAGCCGGAAAGGAAGGATTTGCTATTGTGATGGGTAATGAAGTCAAAGGAGTGCGTCAAGATGTAGTCGACGCGAGTGATGGAGTCATTGAGATTCCACAGTTTGGCACGAAACACTCCTTGAATGTATCTGTCACTGCTGGTATAGTCATGTGGGAATTGTTTAAGCGTCTTAAACTTTGTTGATTTAATAACAATTAGTTAATTTTGCACAGTTAGCGTCAACGTCATAGTTAACGTCAACGTAAATTGAATTAGTATGAAAATTGATCTTGTAGCAGTCGGCAAAACTGTCGATAAGAATTTTATCGCGTCTATTAAGGAATATGTTAATAGATTGTCACATTATACTCAATTTTCATTCATAGAAATACCCGAACTGAAGAATACTAAGAATCTTAGTGAGGATCAGCAGAAGCAGAAAGAGGAAGAACTAATCATGCAAGAGATTGCTCCGAATGATGAGTTGATTCTTCTTGATGAGCATGGTAATGAGTTCACATCTGTCGGATTTTCAGAATATTTACAGAAAAAAATGAATGCCGGTGGAAAACGATTGGTTTTCCTTATTGGCGGTCCTTATGGTTTTTCACCAAATGTCTACAAACGTGCGAATGGAAAAGTATCTCTATCAAAAATGACATTTTCGCATCAGATGATCAGACTTATATTCGTGGAGCAGATTTATCGAGCTTTCACGATATTGAAAGGTGAACCGTATCATCATGAATGATTATGAGAAAAGATATTATTGAAGTTTTAAAGAAACTGGTTTCTAACCTGTATTTTGTTCTTGCTGTTATGGTACTTACGGCATCAATAGCATTGGTGTCTGATTATTATAGTTATACCTTAAGCAAAAAGAATCTTGATCTGACTGAATTCCAAAATAATCTTCATCAAAAGCAGTCTATTGCTATGGATCTGCTCATCAAGATGATGCAGGAAACTGGTGGTGTTACAGAAAAGTTACAAGCTAATCCTTTATATATTCAGCAATCAGAAGCCAATGGTATAGAATGCCGTGTCTATCGCAACAATAATCTAATTTATTGGACTGGCAATGATATAAATGTTGATTCATTATCAACTATACCAGACAAATCTGAGTTTTATTACTGTGCGGCGAATTATCATACCGTCGGTTCTAAAATCACATCAGGAGAATATCACTATATAGCGTTAATCAAAGTCAAAACATTTTATTATCCGCATGAAATGAAAGTGGATAAATTTTGTGATGGCTTCAATCTCCCTAACCATGTAAGATTTGTCAACACAGACAACCTGGATGCAATTGTCGTAAACGGTATCAACAGCAGTGAATTATTCCGTCTACAAAACGTATCCATATCTGAACCCAATCAAATATGCAAACAAATTTGTTTCTTTTGTTGGATAACGTTTGGAATTTTCCTTTATTTCTTGTTGCGAATTGTATTCTTAAGATATAATGACAAGAAAATCAATAAATTAACCTTCGCTCTAATAGTTGGTGGTATTTTGCTATTTATATTGTTTTGTGGAACTATTGGTTTGCCGGCCTATATTTTTGGAGGAAATTTGTTTAATAGCGACTCTGGTGCATCGTTAGGTGTTGTATTGCTCTACACTATAATTATCATTCTTTATTATTCCCTTGTAATTAAACGATTGCTGCCAAACTCTTTGTCGCTACCTGTAGGTAATTGGCAGTTTTTTATAGCTTATTTAGGTCATGTTTTGATAATATGTCTTGGTGTGGTTATCTACGCCATGGCAAGAGTTTTTATTTACAACAGATCTAATGTCGATTTGGCTGTACCTTATGTGCAGGACATTTCTAAAGAGACTTGTTTGGCATTGGTAGTGTTTATTGTTTGGATTGTGCTTTATGCGCATCTTGTTTCCCATATATTAAATCTAACACAACGAGATCTATCTATTAAGTCTGCCATCATAATCAGAATCATCAATTTCTCAATATTCTTCTTTATTGTATTTGTCGTTGATGATGAGTCTGTCAAATACTCATTCATATGGATGGTAGGAATGTTGCTGGTGAAGGATATATTTTTCTTCTATAAAATCCAATCGAGAAATGTTTTCATTGGATTTATGACCTTTATGATTTTGAATTTTGCTGTGGCGTTATTGATTAAATTGAGTTTCTCTCGAAATGAATCCAAAATCAGTAACTTAGCAAGTAAGATTGAGACTAATGCCTTGTTGAATTTGGATATCACACTTGAACAGTTGATGGATAATGTGGAAAATAAATTCCGTTTGGATGCCACATTAAGATCATATTTGACTGATACTGTAGATCGTAAGATGGAGATAGAGACATGTCTGCGTGAGAAATATTTCACAGACTATTGGCGAAAATATGATTTTGATATCCAACTTTCCCGTCCTGGGGCCAATATTCATCTGAGAGATAGAAACTCATTGAAATTCACAAGTGTACCTCCTTCGTTTATAAAAAATAGTTGTAGGAGAGTATTGAATCATAATTTTTATATTAATACCGACGCTGCTCTTTCTTTAGTCTATTTGGCTAAATTCCATTATCAAGGAGTGGATCTGTATATCACTTTTTATCCATCGCTTCTATACAATCGTTTGTCATCTGAAACAAACAACCTAAAGTATGGAAGCTATACATCGCAATGGAATAACCTTGCATTGGCGAAGTATTATGACGGAGAACTACAGGTGTGGACTGGAGATTATCACTATCCTCCTCATAGCACTGGTTTGTATCGTGGTGAAAATTCTTATTCATACAATAGAAATGGATATCGCCATTATATCCGATCATTTGGTAAGGGAGGCTATATAGTATGTAGTTTGCCAGAGATCACGATCAACATGCATTTGATCCTTGTATCTACAATTTTCGGTCTCTTCTTGTTTGGTGTCGTAGTTTTCTACATCATCAAGTATTTAAATGATAAGAGTATTCGAAATTCGATATTCTCAAGAATGTTGTTGTGGCTTTTGGTTCCTCTTGCTATTGCGTTTATAGCAACGGCATGGTTCTCTTTCACATTCTTCTTGCGACAGTATGAATTGGAAACAGAGTTAAACAACAACACAAAGATTTCAACTTTACAGTCTGCTTTACAGGAAAAACTTGGAACTCATTCCGATTTGGAAATGATTTCAGAAAGTAATATAGACTATATTCTTCAGGAGTATTCTATGGTACTTCACTCTGATATCATTATCTACGATGCCAATGGAGTTCAGCATTCAGCGTCAAGTAGTGATTTGAAAGGTTTGGGTGCACGTCGTAAAAATGAAAACGCATCACATATGATGTGTGCGAATGCAAGATGCAATCTTACGAAATCGCCAAAATCAGTAGAGTCAATACTTGGAAAGAGATACTATACAGAATATGCATATCTCTACAATGCAAACAATGTCCAGGTTGGTTATGTCCAGGTGTTGAATAATGTGTTGGATAAGAGTCGTAATTCAGATGTGTTCAATTATATCATATTCGTGCTAGATGCCTTTTTGATAGTCATCACATTGTCATTCTTGGTGGTATGGTTGATCAACGTAAGGATATCTGCTCCTATTTATGAGATAAGTAATAAGTTGCAGCGTTTGCAACTTACTAATGCCAACGAGAAGATCTATTATTCTAACAAGAATGATGAAATCGGACAGCTCGTGTCAAGGTATAATGCGATGGTTGATGAACTTGTGGTCTCGGCGGAAAAACTTGCACGAAGCGAGCGTGAGACGGCATGGCGTGATATGGCTCGTTCGATTGCCCATGAGATCAAGAATCCGCTTACTCCGATGAAGTTATCAATTCAGGCAGCAAAACGTAAGCAGGAGGTCGATCCAGAACATTTTGATGAGTATTTCAACCATACTGCTGATTTGCTTGTGGAGCAAATTGAAAACCTTGCTCGAATCGCATCCGAATTCTCTGATTTTGCCAAGGTGACGGCGGAGGTCCCAGAAAGAGTAGACATCGTGGGTAGACTACGTAATGCGGTAACTCTTTATATTCATAATCCAGAAGGAGTGATTGTGCAGTCTGAGATCAATGTCAATCAACCAGTTTACATACTTGGTAATGAGAAACAGTTGAGCCAGGTATTCAACAACCTTATACGTAATGCAATCCAGGCAATTCCTGAAACTCAAATGGGATTTGTAAATGTATCACTTAACACAACAGATATGAATGTGGAAGTTCGTGTGAAGGATAACGGAACTGGTGTTAAACCAGATATTCAGGCTCGTATGTTTGAACCTAACTTCACTACGAAGAATAGTGGAATGGGTCTAGGTCTAGCTATTACGAAGAGCATAGTTACTGCTTGTAAGGGAGATATCACATTTGAAACAGAGGAGGGAGTTGGAACAACATTCATTGTGAAATTCCCTATAATCAAATAATCATTTAACCCGACACCAAAATGGTTTCATGAATCCGACACCATTAAACCGACATCAATTTGTCATTCGACGAAGACGATTGACAAATTGGAATCGGATGCGTGTTTCGACAGCGTGTTCGTAGTCCGGAGGACTTATCACGAAGTGATGGGTAACCGATTCCTGCGCAGAAGGTGCCGGGGCGTATGGTGTCGGAAGCGTGTGTCGTTATACCCCTAATTCTCTTTTATCAATCAATGCATTAACAGATGGTCCGTCAGTCAAAACAATGCCATCTACGTTTAACTGATTGACGAGTTCTTTCAACTCATCAATATTAGCAATCTTCTTATACTCCAGTGGACCTTGATGCTTAAATAGATCTGTGTAAGCGACATAGAAAAGTTTCTGATCATTTCCCATTGGATAACTACGTACAAATACTTCGTGGCTCTCCTTGTCGCATAACACGTATAAAGAAACTTTCTTGCTTATCTGCTTTGTAATGGCTTGAGCATAAACAGTCTGAATCATATTGAAGTAGTTCAAACCATTCATGTCGCCTTTCTGAATTGCCATAGGCGTGAATTGAGAACGAATTATCATCTGAGCAAAACAGTTTTCATGTAGTGTATTTTTGCTGATACTCTTCAAAACTTCCTTCTCATTATTGCCATCAGGACTTAGAATTGCTTGTGTTAATTCATTCTGTCGCTCTTCGCTGATTACAAATGGATTACTATAGTTGTAGACGTTAATAGGGTTAAAACGAATTGTCATTTTACCTGTCGACTTTACCAATTCATCAAGATTATCTGACTCATCTGCAGTAAGACGAACATCAAACTGCATCTTATCTTTTATTCCTACTGCATTCAAAAACCATCCCGTCTTGAAATAATATTTTTCATCAAGAAAGATATTCTCGATTCCCAATGCGTTGGCAATCATCAATGTGTTTTTGATATTGGTGAAATGGTTTGCTTTCTCAAGTGTTCCGATTGGATATGCTTCTTCCCAACGCTCAATATTATTACGGTCGACGCAATCCTTCGCGTCGTCATAATTATTAAATAGATTTAATCCATTTCCGACAAAAGGCATTCCGTGTCCTTCTGTCATATATGTAAGACGTGCATTTAGAAGAATGAATACATTCTCTTTCTCTACTAATTCAAGTGCGACGTTAGCATCTTCAATAAGAGTGCAAGTGTTATTTTGATTTTTGATGTCCACCATAATTCAAACCATTTTCTGCAAAAATAACCTTTTAAATGCATAATTAGAAGATTATTTAGGAATTAAAATACATTTCCCAAGTATCCAATATGAGCTTAATAACCGTGCCCATGGTATTGGAATTTTTGCTATCTTTGTAATGTTAATACTGCTATGACAAGATTATTTAATGGAGATTATATAGCAGTTGCCCAACATGAGGATTGTTAAGGGCGGAACGCCCTAACTCCCCTTCCTAATGCGAGCCCATAGGGCGAGCATATAAAAATAAGCGTGTTTGGACAACTAATTCCAGAAGTCTCTTGCTTAGTTATGTTTCATATTGAAGATGAATATTATATATGGCTGATTTTTTCACTAATCTATTATGCAAGTTAGGTCTTGCTCTCGATATTCGTATTGGCACTGAATTTCCTGTCATTGTCCTTTGCAACACATACGCCAAACCTTTCGTTTTTGATGGTGTTCAGTGTGGCTCTATAGAGGGATTCCTTCAGGCAGTCAAACTTACAGATCATGATCAGCAGATTCGTGTTTGCTCTCTTTCTGGAATGGAAGCCAAAAACGAGTCGACTTCTCTATGGAAGAAATCCCAAACTGTATGGTGGGGCGGAATAGAATATAACAGACAAGGTGCTGAGTTTCAGGCTCTGCTCCGACGTGTTTATCGTGCTTGCTACGACCAGAATGAGTTGTTTCGCTCTGCTCTTGTAGCAACAGGACACAAACGTCTGGTGCATCTTGTTGGCAAGTGTGATCCTCGTGAGACTATTTTGACAAGAGACGAAATGTGTGATATCTTGACCGAATTGAGGTCTTTATGATTATATTTGCACTACATTTCAATGTCCGTCATTTTTGATTAATCATAGATGAAATATGTTAGTGTGATTCTTCCGCTTGCTCTCAATCGTGTGCTGACTTACTCAGTGCCTGATGAGAATGCTGCCGACGTGATTGTTGGCGGTAGAGTGGTGGTGCCTGTCGGTAAGAAGAAGCTCTACACTGGTATCGTTTCGGAGGTCTTCGACGATTACGATGACGATATTGAAATCAAGGAGATTGTTTCTGTCCTCGATGTGAATCCCGTCGTCACCAAACCTCAACTTATGCTTTGGAAGTGGATCGCAGACTACTATATCTGCAGCAAGGGTGAGGTGATGAAGGCTGCTTTGCCGGCTGGACTAAAGATGGAGAGTGAAACCCTCGTCGCAGCTAATGAGGATTTTATGGAGGATGCTTCAGATCCGCTTAAGAAGACTGAACTTGCGGTGATGGAGAATCTTTCCACGTCGAAACAGATTAGTATCGAGGAACTTAGCCATTTGGTGAAGGTGAAGAATCTTCTGCCTACTATGCAGTCGCTTCTTGCTAAGGGTGCAATCACTCTGAATGAGCAACTTAAGGATGGCTATAAACCAAAGATGGAGGCTTACGTTACCGTCGCCGACAGATTGCTTGATACTGAGCTGATGAATAAGACTGCGGCTGAATTGGAACGTTCGCCAAAACAGTTAGAACTTTTGCTTAAATTCCTTTCGATGTCGAGCTTCTATGTGAAGAATGAGCGAAAGGAGGTTTCGAAAAAGGAACTTTTGGCTAAAGCCGACGCTTCTCCTGCCATCTTACAGGGATTGGTTAAGAAGGATATTTTCCGCATTTATGAGAAGGAAGTAGGACGAATCGACAATAGTAAATATGCTAATGTTGTGGATCGCTATCCGCTTTCCGA
>JAZUGF010000163.1:0-15253 GCA_045641065.1 Paludibacteraceae bacterium
TCGTCGATTTGTTGTTTCAAACTTTTGAATTGCCATTTTCCCCTTACACCATAAGGGATTTGAACATGTCGCACCACGCAATTTGACCTATAGGTCAAAATTTTATTTGAAGGATATATTGAAGATTTTACGCTTATTTAAAGATTATATGACCCTTTCCATATTTACGTCTAACTTAAAACATTCATTTGTGTCTTTGTTATACCCCCAACGTTCCCCGTATAAATGTTTCTCGCCAAAATTTATAATTAATCCTAATGGCTTCTTGGTAAGACGAAGATAATTGCACAATTGTGCTCTATGGTCTGAATTTATTCCTTGTACTGATTTTAATTCAATAATGATATCTCCAACCATCATATCGATACGGAATGTTTTTTCTAAAATATGTCCACGGTAGTTAATGTGTACAACGGATTCTAATTCATTCTTGATTCCATTATCAGATAGCTCTAAAGAAAGAGCTTCTTGATAGACTGATTCAAGTAACCCACTTCTTAATTCAGAATGAACCAGCATTGCTGCTCCTACAATTTTATAAACAATGTCTGTGTACTTTTTGTAATCCATAATTGACTAAACTTTTATTTGTTTTGTTACTATATACTAAATGGCATTTTTATGCATGTCGCCCAAACTATATTTCTTTTTTACGCTCGCCTTTCGGACTCGCGTTGGAGGAGAGGGTTAGGGCGTTCCGCCCTTAACAATCCTAATTTTGGATAATCATCAAATAATTTTACGACAAATTTTATGGGAATTTTACGTTCCCTTTCCAAATGCAAAATTTTACGGCAAATTTTATGGGAATTTTACGTTCCCTTTCCAAATGCAAAATTTTACGGCAAATTTATGGAAATTTTACGTTCCCTTTCCAAATGCAAAATTTTACGACAAATTTTCCGGAAATTTTACGTTCCCCATTTTCGTTTTCGTTTTCGTTTTCGTTTTCGTTAACATTATCCGAAAATCTCCTTCATCACAATGTCTGTGGCTCCACAGTGCTCTCTTACGAATGCTTTTGCCACTGCTGATGTCTTGCTTAGTGTGTTCTGATTCTCATCAAACATCTCTGTAAGCAATGGGAACAACTCCTGTTTGTTGTTGATAGGGAATGCAGCTCCGGATTTCACCATGTCTACTGCCTCACGGAACTTCTTATAGTTTGGACCGAAGAATATTGGCATTCCGTAGACGGCTGGCTCCAAAATGTTGTGGATGCCGACTCCGAATCCTCCTCCTACATATCCCACGTCGCCATATTTATATACCGACGTCAAGATTCCTATACAGTCAATAATCAAACAGTCTGCATCTTTGATCTCCTCTTCTGTAGATTTTGTGAATCTTGCGTATTTCTTATTCAACTTGCCACAGATCTCCTCCACATGTGCCTCACTTGTGACGTGTGGTGCAAGGATCATCTTGAATCCATCGTTGTTGTTGAAATACTCGCATAGCATATCCTCGTCTGGTTGCCATGAACTTCCGGCAATCAATACTTTCTTATCTCCCTTGAATGCTGCAATCTGCGGAATCTCCTTTGCTTGCTTAACAATCTCACATACTCGGTCGAAACGAGTGTCGCCTGCTATAGTGACGTTGTTGATGCCTATTGAACGAAGCAAATTGATCGAGTTCGCATCCTGCACAAACAAGCGGTTGAAGCATTTCAATACCTTCTTGTAGAAGAATCCATACCATTTGAAGAATGCCTGCTCCTCACGGAAAATAGCAGATACTATATATGTAGGGATTCTACGTTTTTTCAAGTTGAATAGGAAATTCATCCAGAATTCATACTTGATGAAGATAACGATGCTTGGATTCACAATGTTAAGGAATCTCTTTGTATTGCCAATCGTGTCGAGTGGCATATAGCAGACGATATCTGCCTGATCATAATTTTTTCGCACTTCGTAGCCTGACGGAGAGAAGAATGTCAAAAGAATCTTATACTCCGGATGCTCCTTCTTTATACGCTCGATGATTGGACGGCCTTGCTCAAACTCTCCCAACGACGCTGCGTGCACCCATATATATTTAGCATTCTTGTCGACCTGTTCTTTCAATTTTTTCAATAGGTCGACTCTGCCATCATGGAATAGTTTTGCTTTCTCATTGAAAAATGAAGCAACCCACACTCCAAACTGATAAATTAGAATCGCTAAATTATAAATAATCATCTTTGTATTTGTTTTAGGGAATTATATACGACTTGTCCCTAATGAACTTGATTTGTTGCTCGCCCTTGCGGGCTCGCGTTGGAGGGTGAGTTAGGGCGTTCCGCCCTTAACAATCCTCATTTAGGGACAACGGCTATATAATAACCTTATTTTATGTGAATTCTCCTATCATCCCCCTTTAGGGGGACTGAGGGGGCTTTTATTTAATTACAGCCAATGCTGTGTTTAGGCGACGCAATGTCTCCTCTTTTCCTAAAATCTCGATGATGTCGAACATGTGTGGACCACGTGCTGCACCAATGATTGTGATACGGAATGAATTCATCACTGTACCTGTGTTGTGACCGTTCTTCTCGATCCAGTCCATCACGATCTTCTCCATGTTTGCTGAAGTGAAGTCGCTGATGCCCTCAAGGATCTTGCCAAGCTCAGTCATCAATGCTGGACTCTCTTCCTTCCAACGCTTCTTCAATGACTTCTCATCGTACTCAGTAGGAGCCTCGAAGAAGAAGTTTGTCTCCTCCCATAGGTCAGCTACGAATGAGATTCTCGTCTTAACCATTCCTACGACACGCTCAAGTGTAGCGTCTGCCATCTCATAACCTTTCTCTTTAAGAAGTGGCTTGTACATAGCAGCAAGCTCAGCGTCGCTCTTCTTGATGATATACTCGTGGTTGAACCATTTTGCTTTCTCGTAGTCGAATCTTGCACCAGACTTGCTTACGTGTCCAAGATCGAAATACTCTGTTAGCTCCTCAACTGTGAACAAGTCTCTGTCAAGACCTGGATTCCATCCAAGCAATGCAAGGAAGTTGACAACTGCCTCTGGCAAGTATCCGCTCTCACGGTAACCGCTTGATACCTCGTTGCTCTTTGGATCTACCCAACGAAGAGGGAATACAGGGAATCCCAACTTGTCTCCATCACGCTTGCTCAACTTGCCGTTTCCAACTGGCTTAAGAAGCAATGGTAGGTGAGCGAACTGTGGCATTGTGTCCTGCCAACCGAAGTAACGGTATAGCAATACGTGAAGTGGTGCTGATGGCAACCACTCCTCACCACGGATTACGTGTGTTACTTCCATCAAGTGGTCGTCCACGATGTTAGCCAAGTGATATGTTGGAAGATCGTCGGCTGACTTGTAAAGTACCTTGTCATCCAATACGTTTGAGTTGATTGTGACCTTTCCACGAACCATATCGTCGATAACGATATCCTCGTTTGGCTCAACCTTTGCACGTACTACATATTTCTCTCCTGCTGCAATCTTTGCCTTTACCTCATCCTCACTCATAGTTAGTGAGTTCTTACCCATTGAACGAGTCTTGGCATCGTACTGGAAATTTGGAATATCAGCACGAAGTTTCTCAAGCTCCTCTGGAGTATCAAATGCGATGTAGGCGTTGCCGCTCTGCAATAGGATATCTACATATTTGCGATAGATGTCACGACGCTCGCTCTGACGGTATGGAGCGTGGTTACCACCGATTCCAACACCCTCGTCGAACTTGATTCCAAGCCACTTGAATGATTCGATGATATACTCCTCTGCACCTGGCACGAAACGTGTGCTATCAGTATCCTCGATTCTTAGCAACAAATCACCTCCGTGCTTCTTTGCGAACAAATAATTGTATAGACATGTACGTACACCTCCGATGTGAAGTGCACCTGTTGGGCTCGGTGCGAAACGCACTCTTACTCTTCTATCTGACATCTAATTCTAAATTTACTATTTGAAATATTATGCAAATATATTGCTTTTTTCCCGTTTCGTGATTTTTTTGTAGATTTGCATCGTAAAAAATCTTCTTTTTTCGTCTATTTTTTATGTATTTGTATCGCTTTTTCGCAAAATATATCTCAATAGCGTTGATTCTGATTTCTGTTTTGTTGCCTAAGCAGGCAAAGTCGCAGATCAACACAGACCGTGTGATGTCTATCGGAAAGAACGCTCTCTATTTTGAGGACTATGTTTTGGCTATGCAATATTTCAATGTTGTGATCGGTGCGAAGCCTTATCTTGCTGAACCTTATTTCTGCCGTGCTGTCGCAAAAATCAATCTTGAGGATTTTGTCGGTGCCGACGCGGATTGCTCCCTGGCTCTTGAAAGGAATCCGTTTATCGTTAATGCCTACCATTGTCGTGGTGTGGCTCGCTTGAATACCGGACGATATGAGGAGGCGTTGGCTGATTTCACACAAGGATTGGAGTTTGATGAATATAATTCTGCTCTTACCACTCTCAAAGGCTTGGCTTATGTCCAGATGAAGAAATATGCCGACGCAAAGAAAGCCTTCTCAGAGGCTCTTACCAAGACTCCACGCAAGAGTCCAATCTATATCTACCGTGCTAAAGCTAATGTTTTGGATGGCGACACTATTGCTGCTTTGGATGATGTGGAGAAATCGTTGGCTTTGGATAAATACGACGCTGAGGCTTACGCTTTCCGTGGTATGTTGAGATATCTAAAGAAGGATTTCAAAGACGCTGTGGCTGACTATGATGAGGCTCTACGTTTGGTAGGTAAACGTGCTGATTTGTTTGTCAATCGTGGAATTGCCCGTTACGAAATGAATGATTTGCAGGGTGCAATGAACGACTATGATGCAGTTGTTGCTCTTGATGAAGATAATGTAGTGGCTAGGTTCAACCGTGGATTGCTTCGTATGGAGGTTGGCAACTGGAATGGTGCGGAGGAGGATTTCGCACACGTCATCCTTGTGGATCCTGACAATGATATGGCTATCTACAACCGTGGTATTATCCGCAGTAATATCGGTAATCAAAAAGGTGCGATCGAGGATTTCACTACCATCATCAACGAATATCCGGATTTCCCACAGGTGTATTATGCAAGAGCGGAGGCTAAACGTCGTCGACTTGATCAAAAGGGTGCCCAGCTCGATTACAATACAGCCTATGTGCTTGAGCATAAGCAAAAAAGTGAGAAGCAGGATAGTGTAAAGACGCGAAAAAAGAAGGATACAAATATCCGAAAATTCAACCGTTTGATTGCTGCTGACCCAGAAGAGGAGGATAAGAAAGTTTCATATAAGACTAACTATCGTGGCAAGGTGCAGAATGTCAACGCGGATATAACACTTCAGCCTAATTATATGCCTTCTTATTACGCCGATAAGAAAGAGGTGGGAGGTGTGGCATACAGTCAGTTTGTGAAACATATTGAACAGACTTATAAATTGCCACGTCAACTTTATCTTGTGACAAATACAGAGAAGCTTTCTGAACGTCAGGCACAGGAACATTTTGAGAGCATCAAACGTGCGGAGAATAATGGAGGATGGACTGATAAATCCAAACTGCTTGCACGAGCTCTTGATTACGCGAGTGTGCAGGATTATGCTGCCGCTTATGATGATTTGACAGCCTATATCCAGATTGATAAGAATGAGCCGTTCGTCTACTATTTTATAGCGGAGATGTTGGTGATGAAATATAAGGCTTTGGGCGACGGTGATGAAAATGCTATGATGAAGAGTGCGATTCTGAAATTGGCAGTCGACAATTATGAGCAGTGTGAACGTTTGGCTCCAGATTTCGCATTTTGCTATTATAACGAAGCAAATGTGCGAGTTATGTTAAAAGATTACTCAGAAGCTATTGTAAAATATACAAAAGCATTAACTTTGTCGCCGGACTTGGCTGAGGCTTATTTCAACCGTGGCTTGACTTACATTTATGTTAACCGAAATGATGAGGGTGTGGCTGATTTGAGCAAGGCTGGAGAGAAAGGAATTTATTCGGCTTACAACGTTATTAAGAGGTATTCCGAAAATAAAAAATAAGGTTGTTTTTAGAAATAACCACAGAGACACAAAGTCCACAGAGAAAGTCTACGACTTTTTATGAGAAAAACGAGACAGAATTAAAAGAACTTATTATAACTGACATTAAAAAAGAAGATTATATAGCAGTTGTCTAAAATGAGGATTGTTAAGGGCGGAACGCCCTAACCAACTCTCCAACGCGAGCCCGAAGGGCGAGCGTCTAAATAAATAAGCGAGTTTGGACAACACGCATATAATTACCTTATAAAATATCCCGTAGGGATTTGGTGTCGGTAACATTTGGTAGTATTGTGAATAGACAAAGAAATATTGCGGTTGTTGTGAAGGTGGTGTGCACACTGTGTATGCTGCTCTCATCATTTCGTCTATTTGCTCAAGAAGGGCAGCCACAAGGGACAGGGCAGCCACAAGGGACTGCCCCAACAGATACCACACAATATAATTATAATCCATTCATTGTGATCGACTATATGGATCAGCAGATGAGTGATCCTAAACCAGCTTCGTATGATGGTTTCAAATACAATTTGCTAAAACAATATGTGGTGGAAAAGGGATCCCTTGGCGACGAGATTGCTTACGACTCCCTTTCAAAACGTAGTTTGCGATACATTTACAGTACTGCACACGGAAGCAGTTCAAGCAACTATTCCGGACTTGATGGCATTGAATCGTCACTTGACTCGGACAAGGAATTGGATCAGTTGCGTATTGAGAATGCAGAACTCAAACGTGAAATTGAACGTCTTCAGTATTATGCCAAGAATAAAGGCGACAGGATGACATCCGCTGAATTGAAGAAGGCAAACCAATGGGTGGAGAAGTTTGTGGCTAAGACACGTAGAGATGCTGATTCATTGACTAAGATACAGTTGAAGTGGGATACTTTATATGCGTTGCCACACTGTGTTGATACAATCAAAAAGAATGTGTTGACTCCATATTTCACAGCCGACACTGTCAAGTCTGTCTATCTTCCTGGTTTGACAATGTTTGAGAAAAAATCGCGTCGCAACAATCTTAGAAAAGAGATCGATGATAGATTGATGTTCTCATCCATTCAGCAGGACCCATTGATTGTGTCGTATTATGGTTTACAAGACTATAAACCGGATGTGGTTGATTTTTCAGATATGGATATACGTTATGTCCAATTGAATAGAACTAATGATTATCAGCTGAATTTTGATATAAGTAAACGTGGCCATGGAAATGAGGCTTGGCATACAAAAGCCAAGATTGGCATTGATTTCTGTGGATTCTTGGTGTTCAACTGGGCGAGTGGAGGTAAGAACACTATGACATTCTCCAGCACATTGGCATATGAGGCTATTTATGAAAAGAATCGTATATTATGGAACAATAAGTTCTCATACAATGTCGGAATTCTGTTTGCTGATAAAGAGTTAGACTCGTTGCGTTCGTTCCGTATCAACGAAGATGAGGTATTGGTTAATAGCCGTTTCTTATATCAGACACAAAATCATGCAAGCCTTTATTACGGCGTGATGGATTTGAAACTAAAAACATGTCTGTTCCCTGGTTTTGATACTTATAATGCCAGCACACCGGCTACATCATTCTTATCTCCAAGTGATGTTTTTTGGGGGCCAGGAATGTATTTCCGTCGAAAAGGCAAAGCGGAGTTGTTTGTCTCTCCTATCAGCGGCAGATGGACGTGGGTGTTCGGAGACAAACTTGAGCCTAAGGAGTTCGGATATGAAGAGGGTGAACGTACAATGCAGGCGGCTCCTGGATTCCGTATTGACTCCAATCTAAAATGGCAGTTTTCTAAAGATTTGCAAGTGACAACGGGATTTGAGTCATTCCTGCCATATCAGAGTCCGTTCAAGAACATGCTATTCCTACAGTGGGATTTGACAGGGAAATTCCATATAAACAAATACGTTACGATGGGCTTCAATCTAAAGCTTAAATACGATGGACATGCTCGTGGCAAGTATCGTGACAAAGCACAATGCCAGACAAAGCAGACTATCGGATTCACATATGTGTTCTGAGGAAAACGAAGACGAAGACGAAAACGAAGACGAAGACGAAGACGAAAACGAAGACGAAGACGAAAACGAAGACGAAAACGAAGACGAAAACGAAGACGAAAACGAAGGCGAAAACGAAGGCGAAAAATCGTAGAGACGTGGTGTGCTACGTCTCTTTACATTTTTAAGGCGGAAAAAGTGTGAAAGTTTACACTTTTAAGGCGGAAAGTGCTATTTTTGTGAAAATTATCTTAACACATGGAAAGAATAGCGTATCAAGAACTTTTAGATTGGGTAAATAGTAAAACAAGAAAACCATTAATTCTTCGTGGAGCAAGACAGGTTGGAAAAACGTGGATTGCAAAGGATTTTGCAAAAAAACATTTTGGTGATAATTGGGTATATGTCAATTTTGAAGAGGATGATTTTTTAAGGAAAGTATTTGAAAATGATTTTAATATAGATCGTATACTGCGCACTATAAGTTTAAGAACTGGTAAAAATATTAATTCTGATACTCTGCTTATTTTTGATGAAATTCAGGAGGCAAAAAGGGGAATAACTTCGCTTAAATATTTTTGTGAAAATGCAAGGACTCAACCTATAATATCAGCCGGTTCTTTGTTAGGAATTAGTATGCATAATGGAGATTCATTTCCTGTCGGAAAGGTTGACTTTATAGATTTAGAACCATTGTCGTTTCGTGAGTTCTTGATGGCTTGTGGAAAACATAGCTGGATTGATGTTCTTGATAATCACGACTGGGAATTGGTGAAATCCATTAAGGATAAGTTTGTTGAGATGCTAAAAACTTACTATTATGTAGGAGGAATGCCAGAAGTTGTGCAGACCTACATTGATAGCAATGATATGGAGGGTGTCAGAAAAGTACAGCAAAATATCTTGAATGCATATAGTTCCGATTTCAGTAAACATGCTCCAGATAGAGAGGTGCCAAGAATTAAACTTGTTTGGGAGTCCGTTATAGGTCAGCTTTCAAAGGAAAACAGACGTTTTGTGTTTAATGTGTTAAAGGATGGAGCCAGGGCTAAAGAGTTTGAACTGGCGATAGAATGGTTGGCGGATGCAGGTCTTGTTAGAAAGGTGAATCGTACGAAAAGCGGGGAATTGCCGCTGAATGCATTTGAGGATTTCGGCACTTTTAAGTTGTTTACCCTTGATATTGGACTCTTGTGTGCTCAAGCAAGATTAAATAGTTCGATTCTTGCAGAAGGGGATAATATGTTTTCCACATTTAAGGGAGCTCTCACGGAGCAATACGTTTGTCAACAACTTTCTAAAAATGTAGATTTAATGTATTATTGGTCTGCTGATAATTCATCGGGAGAGATTGACTTTTTGGTTCAGAAAAATGGTAGGATTATTCCTATAGAGGTAAAGGCAGAAGAAAATCTAAAGGCTAAGAGTTTAAGATTTTTTGTGGATAAATATGTTGGATTAAAAGGCTTAAGATTTTCAATGTCTGATTATCGAGAGCAGGATTGGATGACAAATATCCCGCTATATGCATTGGCAAGCAATGTGTTTTAATAAACTATAAACTATGTCTGCAGATTTTTATTGAAAATCCGCAGCGGACATAGCAAAATAGTTACTTTTGCAAAATAAAGAAATATATTATGATAGACGAATTAATCAAAACAATCAAATATGCGATGGAGGATTTAGGCGACGAAGATATCCTAAACTACATCGACGAGCATGAGTTGACAGCCGAGACTTCATTTGATGAAGACGGTTTGAATTTCGACGAGATGTGTGCCATTGAACTTATGACTGCCATCTCTCAGGATCTACGTATTGAAATCAAAGACGACGTGGAGTTTATGGACATCCTTCTTTACGGCACAATTGGTGAGGCTGCCGAGTATTTGAAGGAGTGCTGATAGTATTTATTTAATATTTCTCGCTGTTTTCAACGCTTCCCAGGCAGTGTTGATTTGTTTCATGGTTTCTGTTGCTTGACGGATAGCCTCGTCTCCAAGTTTGGAGGCGTTGTCGGGATGGTGTTTCACAGCTAAAGCGTGGTAGGCCTTTTTGATTTCTTCATTTGAAGCATTGTTTGTAATACCTAGTATGTCGCATGCTTCTTTAATTTTAGGATCGACCTTGCTATTTAAATCACTATTGCTGGTGCTTTTGTGCTCATTTGATTTTTGTGAGTTTTTCCCCTTTTTTGCACCTTTTGTCCAATCAGAATTTTTGAAATTATTGAAGTGTCTGGATTTATTGAATTCTTTATTCCAATCGAATTTATCTGAGGATTCCTCCTTTGTATTGGTCTGCTTTTGGTGTTCTTTACCTGATTTGTTATTGTTTGTGTCATTCGATTTTTCCGAGTAGTATCCTTGCTTGTATTTTTTTGTGAAAATAGTATATATACTGTTATATTGAATTTGTGAGATCTCCAGTTTTTCCACAATCTGATCTATCACAATTTCCTCACATTCAAGATATTCATCATCAGCATAGGCAACTGAGAGCAATTCCATGATCAACTCGGTTTTAGCTAGAAAATCGAGCTTGTTTCTTAATTGGGTGCAGATTTCATCTAGATCAAAATCTTGTCCATTGGTTATAAATAATTGGAATTGTTCAAGTGCTTTTCTTCGTTCTGTATCGGTGCTGTAGTATCGTGTGATTGTAGATTTTACCCTATTCAACTCACAGTTCATTTGTTTGCCATCAGAATTCATGATTTTAGCGAGTAATAACAAGGTGTTGGTTCTGAATTTGTTCTCTTCTTCCTCTTTTTGCTTTTGTTTATTATTGATTCCAGTAAATAAGCAGAATCCTCCAGCTATAGCAATGCATTCTCCAACAATTAACAAAGTATTGTCCCCAAAATACATTAATAAAGCACCTAAAAATATAAGGAAATAACCAATTAAATTTAAAAACATATTTCTTCAAAACCTCAAATGAAAAAAGGAGAACATTTCTGCTCTCCTTTGGTGCGGATGACGGGACTCGAACCCACACGTCGCAAGACACTAGATCCTAAGTCTAGCGCGGCTACCAATTACGCCACATCCGCATTTGCGATTGCAAAGGTATAGCCATTTTGGGCGTTCTCCAAATGTTTTGGAGACTTTTTTTGAAAAATGTTTATTACTGATTGGAAATCAGATGAATATTTTTTTTGGTTGCTCGTCCTTGCGGACTCGCAAAGGAAGGAGGGTTAGGGCGTTCCGCCCTTAACAATCCTCATTTTGAACCCGACACCTGAAACTATTTTATCTCAAATTCATCCGCGTCTTTCCAAACTGGGAATTTTTTGCGGAATTTTTCCAATGCCTCTTTGTCGAATTCGGCTACGATGATTTTTTCGTCGCTCTCTGCTATGGCAAGTGTCTTGCCTTTGAAGTCGTAGATGAGGCTCTGACCGTTATACTCGATGCAGAGGTTGTCCACTCCAATACGGTTGCTGCCACACACGTATGCCTGGTTCTCGATCGCTCTAGCCTTCAACAATGTTGTCCAACCGTCGATACGTGCTGTAGGCCAGTTGGCTACGTTAATCAAGATGTCGTAGTTGTTGTTTGTGTTGCGCATCCACACTGGGAATCTGACATCGTAACATACGCTGAGATTGATATTCCATCCTTTGTAGCTGACAATTGTCTGTTTATCTCCACCTGAGAATGCCTCACGTTCCATACCGATGGAGAAGAGGTGTTTTTTGTCGTAGTGGCTCACACTTCCGTCTTCAGTGATGAAGAAACAGCGGTTGAATACCTTTCCGTCTTCTTTGATTGGTAGGGATCCGCAGATTGCCATGCCATATTCTTTTGCCAACGCTTTGATCTTTGCGATGGATTTGCCTGACATATCCTCGGCAAAATTGTGGGCGTCAGTTGAAAATCCGACGTTGTACATTTCTGGCAACACCAATAGATCCAATTTTGGATTCTCTGCGTTGCTATTGTATTTTTTTATCTCTTCCTCGACGCGAATGTTATTAGCGTCGGGATTCATCCATTGAATGTCGTATTGAAATATTCCAATTCTCATGATTTATAATTATTATTGACGGCATGTTATACCGTTGCACGCATTTTCGTAAATTTCTTTTAATTTTTCTTCTTCTTTCTCCCAACACAATTCTTCTGCTAAACGGCTGAATTTATCGTGGTCGATTGGCTCGTCAAGCATTGAGTTGATTGTCTCTGCCAATGCTTTAGGAGAATAGTCTGAGATTAGTTTGCCGCTCTCATGTGTGGCAACGATTCTGCGTATTTCTGGGAAATCAGTGGCAAGAAGCGGCACGTGGCATTGGATCATGTCGAATACACGGTTTGGCAATGCGTAGTAGTAACTCAATCCTTGATTCTTAAGTAGACAAACACCGATTGCAGCATGTTTGGTGATCGATGCAAGTTCAGCATATGGGATATGGCCAAGGAAGATGATTCTATCGTTGGCTTTGTCTTTCAACTCATCGTAGAGATCTCCTTTGCCAGCCACCACAAAAATCGCGTCTTCTCTGACGTATGGCATCGCGTCGATAATCCATTCCACTCCACGTCCCACGTTGACGGCTCCTTGATATAGAATGATTTTTTTATCAAGTGGAATTGATGTGATTGCAGTCGACGGAATGTCTTTCAACTTCTTGTAAGACGGCATGTTACGCACCACTCCGAGGTTCATACCATAACGATTCTTATAATAGTCTGCGATGGATTGGCAAACGGTGTATCCATGCTTAACTTTTGGTAGAATCCAGTCTTCGATTTTAGTCCAAACTCCCTTCACAAACTTTCGGTTTGTCACCTCTGGAACCTCAGGAAATAGTTCGTGGAGATCCACAACAAGTGATTTGCCACGAAGTTTGGCAGCCAAGTAAGTGCCGACAAGAGCGTCGGTATCGTTGGCTGTGAATATATCCGCGTCGGCGAAAAGAAGATGGAAAAAGAATCTGATATTTATCTCAGCGTAGAAAAGTACACCACGTTTAAAGAAGACGTTAAGACGCTCAGTGGCATACTCTTTCTGATATGGCTTACATGGTCGGCTTTTGCATCCCACCACCTTCACATCGTAGCCAAATTTATGCAGTGACGTCGCCACCTTGTTGACACGCTGGTCGCTTTCTAGATTATTTGTGACAGTGAGTATTATCTTTGACATTATTCGACTTTATTATCTGTGTCTTTCATGTAACATGCACAAAAGTAGTTTGTTTTTGCATTTTTTACCCCTCATTTTTGTATTTTCGCAAAACAAGTTTGATAGAAAATATGAAAAAGATAATTTTACGAACAATAGAGTTTGCTTTTTTGTTGGTGCTAAGTGGCTGTTTTGCAGAATCTAAACAAGGATTTTTAAATGCACCATCTTCACAAAACGGACAAAAACAAGAAGAAAATAGTTTGGAGGCACCGTCGTCTTCAAAGAGTACTTCTAGCAAATATGGTACAGCCGATGCGATTGCAGATTTGAAAAAGATGGGCGAAGGAGATTCTATTTTCATGCATTCTGTGCGACGCGGAAAGGTTTACCGTCACAAACATTATTTCCTATCATACAGTGAAAGAGACGAGCAGCCAGAGTGGGTGAGCTACGAGTTGACATATGATGAGGTGACAAACCAGTCGGCAAAGAAGGAAGATTATTTCACAGATGATCCGATAATCGAAACTGGTTCTGCCACATATTCGGATTATTCCGGCACTGGCTACGACCGTGGACATATGGCACCGTCGGCAGATTTCAGATTTGACAAAACTGCACAGCTTGAGTGCTATCATATGAGCAATATGAGTCCACAGATTCATGCTTTCAACGCAGGTCTATGGAATGACTTGGAATCCATGACTCGTTATTGGGCAAGACTTTACGATAGAGTTTATGTTGTCAGCGGACCGCTTTTGACAGGAAAAGAGGAAAAGTTGACAAAGAAGAAAGGCGATCGCACAATCAAAACAAAAGTATCGATCCCTACGCATCATTTCAAGGTTGTTTTTGACTACAGCAACAAGAAGCATCCTAAGATGATTGCCTTTTTGATGCCAAACGAGAAAGGTTTGAAGGGGAAAATCATGGATTATGCGATGTCTGTAAGAGATTTGGAGAAGAAGACAGGACTTGATTTCTTCCAGAATATGCCTCGCCAGACGCAAGATTATCTTGAGACATACGTTAAGAAGAGCGAGTGGGAAACCTACGACAAATAAAAATCTATTTTGCTATCTGATTTTGATTGACTTTTGTTTATGGTAAACTCTTAATTTTTAACTTTTAATTCTTAAATTTTAGAGTAAAAAGTACTATATTTGCCACTATGAAATGGAATAAAGTATTTTTGATTAATATAATGATGCTCTTGGCTGTAATGTTGAGCCCAGTGCATGCTGCTTATTACGGTCTTTTTGAAACCCCGTCCACTACGGATTCAATGGCTGTGATGAAGTCGAGAAGGAGTGATGAGAACATCACTTGGTTTTGTCCTAAGACTAAAGTTACCCACAAGATACAGTTGCGTAGAAGCCGCTATAAACTATCGAAGGACGATCAGTCAATGCATGAGTTGAGTGAGCCTGTCAATGTTGTTGTGTCGTCGCCCTTCGCAGTGGTGCGCATGACAAAAGCAATGACATTCAAGGATATGGGATTCCCAACTGAAGATTGGTTGGAAGAACAATATATCACTTTAACATTTAAGCGTAGTGGTGCTCCCGATACTTTGTATGTCGGAATGCCTGCTCCGGAAAAAGAGAAGCCTGCACCAAAGATTGTGGAGGAGAACGGAAAGAGCATGTTTGTCTGCCGTGGAGAGTGTAGAAATTTCCGTGCAAGTGTTCCAAAAGGTCTACCTGAATCAAATTTGATCTATAACTGGTATATCGACGGTGAGTTGATGACAGGACGTAATGACCGTTGGTTTGAATCTTATTCCCGTACCAATTACGATGATGGAGAACATATCGTTGCTTGTGATGTCAGAGTAGGAGAGAATGGCAAACCATCGCCAAGGGCAGAATATAAGGTGGTGCAGCAGACGACAGATAAGTGTGTGAAGAGCGTTCGTGCCATTCCATATTGGGGAGTTGAGTGTGCTAATGAGAGTGATCCTAGTGATTTCCGTTGGAATGAGACATGTGAATGGGGATCGTTCTCTTGGATTCCAATTGAAAATTATTCCCATTTCTATCTAGAGGCAATTAATCGTAAGGTTGTTGCAAAGAAAATCACTAATGATCCTGCAATCAAGAATTTCCAGTTGGTTGA
>JAZUGF010000164.1:0-4974 GCA_045641065.1 Paludibacteraceae bacterium
AACGGTCAGAACATCTATCCTGAGGAGATAGAGGATGTTATTCTTTCTCAGGGAATCTTTGACGAGGCTGTCGTTGTTCAGCGAGGCGAAAAACTGGTGGCTCTTGTATACATCTCAGAGAACAGTCTTAAGGAGAAGAAACTTACGATAGAAGAGGTTAATGCAAACATTAACCAGTATCGCAACAACCTCAACCTCACTCTTCCAAAGTTTGCCAACATCTCTTCTATTGAACTGATGAACGAACCATTTGAGAAGACGCCAAAGCACAGTATCAGAAGATACCTCTACAAATAATGTAAATTAAAGTTGAGAGTTGAGGGTTGAGAGTTTAGAGACGTCACTCTTTCAATGACAAACATACATCAATAAAACGCTCAACTCTAAACCACAAACTCTAAACTAAAAGCCACATACCTTCACAGGCAAGTGGTCGCTTGCGACAAAATCAGGTACAAGCAGTTGGACATCCTAATTAACAAGCAAAGATTATGGAAAAAAGACTTAAGAGCGATTCTCTCCTTGAACTTCTTGAAAACACTATCAAGAAAGACTGGAAGAAGCCTGCATATTCAGATTATGGCACAGACACAGCATTTACCTATGGTGATGTTGCCAAGAATATGATGCGTCTACATAGCATATTCAACGAACTTGGATTGCAGAAGGGTGACCATATAGCCCTTTGCGACAAGAACAGCAGCAGATGGGCTATAGCGGCTCTTAGCATCATCACATACGGAGGTGTACTTGTACCTATCCTCTCCGACTTCAGCACAGAGCAGGTCAGAAACATCTATGACCATTCTGACTCAAAGTTGATGATCTGTGGCACAAAGCTAAGTGAGGAATTTACAGATGCCATTGATACCACAAACTTCTCTTTCTTTGATGGAAGAAAGACTCCAGAACTATCAAAGTGGCAATCACTCAAGTCGTCTAAGATATCTTTCTTCAGAGAGAACCCTGAAGACCTTGCAGTAATTAGCTACACAAGTGGATCTACCGGTCACAGCAAGGGTGTAATGATTCCCTACAGGGCATTATGGAGCAATGTTATATTTGTTGACGAGCGTTTCCAGCTCAAGCGTAACATGAAACTGCTTCCACTCCTACCAATGTCCCATATGTTAGGTTTTGCCTTTGAGTATCTTTACGGAACATGTATGGGTGCAAATGTACATTTCCTCACAAAGATACCAAGTCCTAAGATTGTGCTACAGGCATTCCAGCAGGTAAAACCGATAATGATTGTTGCCGTACCACTTGTAATTGAGAAGATAGTTCAGTCTAACGTATTCCCTGTCATACGTACACCAAAGATGCGTTTCTGGCTACATGTGCCAATAGTGAAGAACATCATCTACTGGCAGATAAAGAGTAAGCTCGTAAAGGCATTTGGCAACAAGATCATGCAAGCTGTTATTGGTGGTGCAGCATTCAACAAGGAGGTAGAGAACCTGCTTCACAAGATACATTTCCCATCAAGTGTGGGATATGGAATGACAGAATGTGCTCCGCTCATCTGTTTCGATCTCTACCCTGAATCAAAGGTTGGCACATGCGGCAGATGCATACAGAGAATGGAGATAAAGATAGACAGCAATGACCAGCAGAAAATACCTGGTGAGATTCTCACACGAGGTATGAACGTGATGCTGGGTTACTATAAGAACCCAGAGGACACAGCCGAGGTTATTGATGAAGATGGATGGCTGCACACAGGTGACCTTGGAACAATAGACAAGAATGGATACCTATCTATCCGTGGTCGCAAGAAGACCATGCTCCTTGGAGCAAATGGACAGAACATATATCCTGAGGAGATTGAGGACAAGATCATTTCCCTCACAAACTTTGAGGAGTGCGTTGTGGTACAACGTGGAGAGAGACTCGTGGCACTTGTATATATTTCAGACAAAACGATGCAACAGAAGAATCTCACACTTGACTTCATCAACAACAATATCGACATGTATCGCAAGAACATAAACGACAGTCTTCCAAAGTTTGCTCAGATATCTGCAATAGAACTCAAGTCTGAGGAATTTGAGAAGACACCAAAGCGTAGCATTCGCAGATACTTATATAAATAAAAAAAAAGGATGGCGTGTCAAAAGTCACTAACACGTCATCCTATTATCGATATTAAAGAATTATCATTATTATCTTTTACCCTTTTACGGAGTATGACTTTCCGTTATATGTAAAGACTAATTCCTGATAATAATTCTGAATATATGCAGTAGAACCTTGTAATGTTATGCTATATGTTTCTCCTGCTTCTAAGTCCTTATCAATGGTTACACCCGCAAGAGAAACTAAGTGAATTGTTTCTGTACTGGAGTTATTGATTGAGAAAGTTACAGTATAGTATACACCTCCTCCTGTAAGTGTTGTACCCTGTCCCGTACGAGAAACTGTCACATAATCTGTAATATTATCAATTCCACCTGACGAAGCAGGTGAATAAACAGGGCGGATATTTCTTCCCATATATGAACTCTGTGAGTATATACCATTCCCTACTAAGACGGAAGCATGTCCTTCTCCAGAATAATTCGATGTCCAATAATACAGTTCTTTTCCTTTATCAGAATTAAAGATATCAACTATCCTGCCTCCTGCTGGAAGAAATATGGTATTGCCATTCTCTCCTGTAATATAATAGCCCATCACACCATTTAGTACGATTTTTTCCCATTTACATTTATTGATAAGTTCTTGCATTTCATCCTTCGATGGCAGTCTCCAATCTTTTCCAAGATTTACAGTAGCCGCATCATATTCAGTGCCAGCGATGTCAGAACCAATATTTGTAATAGTGCCATTTAATGAATTATAATAAGCATAGTTTGATTCCAAATATAAATCCTTAGGTGATGTTTCACCCCACGCATAATAATTTCCGTAATCCGTAGCATTGTTTGCCCCAAGGTTGCAAGTTGCCCATTTTACGGAAAGTCCGAGATCCACATAATCGCCAGGAGTTAGTGTTGGATCTGAAGGCTTCTCGGTAAAATCAACATACTCTACATTCTCAGACGAGAATTCCACTTTTGTGCCATTCTTAAAATGCACATTCATTGTCTGTGCCATTGCAGAAACGGCAAAGACTATAGCAGATGTTATTGTAATTATCTTTTTCATTTCTTAATAAATTTATAGGTTGAATTATTTGTCTTGAAGATGTAAGTTCCTGATTGAAGTTCATTGGTATCAATACAAAGAGAGCCATCTACTGGTATTTTATAAGTGCCAATTAACAAGCCTGAGATATCATATAACAGGATCTTGCTTCCAACCTCAAAGTTGCTAAAATTAAAAACTCCATTTTCATTGTTCAATTCCCCTTTGTTTTGGGAAAGGGTAATCTCTCCAATCCCTGTAGCAGGATCTTCCATTCTTAGTTTCTTAATCTCCGACATATTGTATTCAATACTACCAGAGGAATAACTGATGGTAACTGTCTTTTCTCCATAAGTAAACTTTGGCTCTTGGTCAAGTGTGTACGTGATAATATCGCCGCTGGTTAATTCGAAAACCACCTTTTTTTGCTCAGCGTTGACGGCGACATACATAGAGAATACAAGCAATAGAACGATTAGACGCTTAAACATATTTCCCGTAAAAAACTGTCTATAGAAACCCAATAAGACGATTAGAACTGTTTTCATTACCAACATAACGCAAAAACGTAGGTTTCCATCTATACATGTTCGTCTCTAAGACCCAAAGAAAATCCGTGATAGTGTACAAAGCAGAGTATTTGCATACGGCGGCATGTATCTCCTGATTATCACTTTTGAATTGTCCTGGTATCAAAAAGTCATAGGACAAAGTATCAATGACGCTTTTACATTATGTGGTGTCCCACAAGACGACATTCCATACAAACAATGGAAAGCCTTGAAGTGACAATGCGATCTCAAATTATTATTCCATATAAACAATGTGAGTTCGACGAAATTGTTTGGACTATATAATGCTGTGTATCGATAATTTCGTCGAACTCAAATAACATTGTAATGAAAATGTCCACTAAAGCCTAGAACTTCATACCCAAAGTGATTGATGTTTGTTTCCAATTACTTCCAGTACAAACTTTGTTAAAGTATGTGCCGTATGACACACCAAGGAAATATTTGTCATAATTTATATTTGCACCAATCTGCCAACCAATGAGAAAACGATTGTAAGTGTCATCCATATCATCGCCATCCATGTCATCATTGCCATACATGTAATCATTATACATATAGTCTTTGTCATCTTTGCCACCTTTATCATAAATATTATAAGAGACATTCTGATATATTTTGTTTAAATATGATGGTGCATTTTTTTTAAATTCATACTCCTCTTTGAATGTTCCAGAAATACCCGCTCTGATCTTAAGACCCAAATAAGGTGATACAGAAAACTTTTCATTAATCGAATAATCATACATAACACTAACTGGTACATTTATATCAATGAAAGATATAGAAGTCTCTTGTTTGACGTAATCACCAAGTTCAATTTCAAAAGAAAAATTAGAATACTGAAGTCCTGCACCTATAAGCAAATACACCGGTTGATCCTTCATAACACTTACAGCCTTATTAAAACCAACAGAATAACCTGTTCCACTGGTAGAAAAAAAGTTGCTCACAGATACAGGATCAATTTGAAGATACAATTCTGTCCATCCATTCTCCTTAATTTCAGAAGAAGTTGAAGATGATTTTGAAGTTTTTCCACTATTAACAAACTGTGCATTTGCACAAGTTGAAATTGCTGCAAATGCAACAATGCTCATAAATCTAAAAATATTCATACTATAATTAATTTAATATTGCTGTCCGGTAAAAATTAAAACACGCAAAATATCATGCCCGAACTGTCTGTAATCAGGCAATTCGGGCATTACTTTCAAAAAAGTAAGCCCCCTTCTTAAAAATCGAATGATAATTGGACAGCTTTTGGTGGCGA
>JAZUGF010000165.1:0-42605 GCA_045641065.1 Paludibacteraceae bacterium
AATAGAAAGATTATATTTGTAGAAAAATTAATTGAATGTAGTTTAGACAATGAAGGAAGAAGTATTACAGTACATTTGGAAGCACCATCTTTATAAGGAGCCTCTCGTCACTACTGATGGTGAATCTGTAGAAGTGATTAATCCCGGAATGCATAACCAATCGGCTGGACCAGACTTTTTCAATGCCACAGTCAAGATAAATCGTTTGATTTGGGTTGGAAATGTGGAGTTGCATGTGAGGTCGTCAGATTGGAAAAAGCACAACCATGATGAGGATAGAAGATACGACAATGTCATTCTTCATGTGGTGGGCGACGCCGATGAAGATATATTGCGTAAGAATGGAGAACGAATTCCGACGGTGGAGCTTAGAATATCCGACAAAGCTGCTAAAGTAGCTCAGGAGATTGCGTCGTCGCCAGCGGATATCAAATGCTCACAATTTTGGAAGACGGAATTTGTATCTGATATCCGTTTGAAATTTAGTTGTTTACTTTTTGAACGAATGGAGCGACGAGCGGAAATCCTTCTTCAGAATATTAATAATTTGAAGACGACGTGGGATGAGATGCTCTACATTCTCATCTGCAGAACTATGGGAGGAAATGTCAACCAGCTACCGTTTGAAACACTAGCCCAACGAGTGCCATTAGATATCATCGGAAAGAAAGCCGATGAGGAGTATAAGATTGAAGCCCTACTCTATGGAGCTGCAGGAATGCTCGACGATGGTGATGATGATTACGTCGACAGGCTACGATTATTTTATAAATCCGCGTCGGCTTCGTTTGATATCAAACGCATGAACGGCACAGAATGGAAATATAGTAAGATGCGTCCACCTTCATTCCCAACTATTCGAATATCACAGATTTCACAGTTGTTATTCCGTAGGCTCAGAATGTTCACTCATATAATTGATAGTTGTGACATTGAAGAGATCAAGAAGATGTTTGAGATAGAAGTCTCAGACTATTGGCTCACACATTATAAATTTGGCAAAGAGAGTAAACTTAGAAATAAGGAAATCGGTACAGAGATGCAGAATGCGTTGATAATAAATGCTGTCGCACCTGCTGTGTTTGCTTATGGAGTTCAGAATAACGATCAGAACAAGAAAGAATGGGCGATTGAGATATTGGAAACAGTACCGCCGGAAAAAAATAATATCACGATATCGTGGTGTGAATTAGGTATTGAGGCAAAAGATGCGTCTGAGAGTCAGGCATTGATAGAATTGAGGAAGAACTACTGCGATAAGAGCAATTGTTTGAGATGTTCGATTTGCCGAAAAATAATGAAATATTGAATTTATGTTTAAAAACAAATTTAATAGAACTGCAAACCGATTTTATATTAAATTGTTTTCACTATATTTGCATAGAAATATATAAAATGAAATGAGCGGCGTAGTTATAATACCGACATACAATGAGAAAGAAAATGTGGAGAATATATGCAGAGCAGTCTTTGAATTGCCTGAGAATTTCCACGTATTGATCATTGACGACGGTTCGCCAGACGGCACAGCAAACATCGTCAAGAAGATGATGGAGGAGGAGTTTTCCGACCGTCTGTTTATTATCGAAAGATCAGGAAAACTTGGTTTGGGTACAGCGTATCTTACAGGATTCAAGTGGGCTATTGAGAAAAAGTACGATTTCATCTTTGAGATGGATGCAGACTTCTCACATAATCCGTTGGATTTAAGAAAATTGTACGCTGCATGCAACGAAGGAGGAGCTGATGTTGCGATTGGATCACGTTATGTTACAGGAGTGAATGTTGTGAATTGGCCAATCGGACGCGTTTTGATGTCGTATTTCGCATCAAAGTATGTAAGAATAGTCACAGGAATGAACATCCACGATACTACTGCCGGATTCAAATGTTACCGACGCGAGGTATTGGAGACAATCGGTTTGGATACTATCAAGCTTAAAGGTTATGGTTTCCAGATTGAGATGAAATACACAGCTTACAAATGTGGATTCAATGTAGTGGAGGTACCTATCATCTTCATCAACCGAGTATTAGGTGTATCAAAAATGTCAGGAGGAATTTTTGGAGAGGCATTGTTTGGTGTGATTGGATTACGTCTACGCAGCTTGTTCAAGAAATATCCACAGAAGCAAAAGAATTAATTAGGAAAAAACTTTTTAGATATGAATACTATATTGATTAAGGATGCCAAGATTATCAACGATGGCACCTCATATAAAGGTTCTCTACTAATCGAGGGAGAGAAGATTTCCAAGATTTTCAGAGACAATATTCCAGACAATGTATTGAAGAGCGCAACTGTCATTGATGCTGATGGCAAGTGGGTTTTGCCAGGTGTTATCGATACACATGTTCATTTCCGTGAGCCAGGACTAACAGAGAAGGGTGATTTCGCAAGTGAGAGCCGTGCTGCAGTTGCAGGTGGTGTCACTACAGTGTTTGATATGCCTAACACAAATCCTCAGACTACATCAGCTGCTATGGTTGAGCAGAAGGCTGAGATCGCAAGCAAGAAGTGTTTGACTAACTATGGTTTCTACATCGGTGCAACAAATGAGAATGTAGAGGAGATTAAGAATCTAGACCCTAAGTCTGTTGCTGGTGTAAAGATTTTTATGGGTATCAGCACTGGCGGAATGCTAGTAAACTCAAAGAAGAGTCTTGAGGATATCTTCGCATCAGCTAAGGTTCCCGTTGTTACTCACAATGAGGATGTTGAGATGATTCAGGCTAACGCTGAGGCTATCAAGGCAAAGTATCCAGAAGGACAAATTCCAATCGCTGAGCATATGAACATCCGTTCTTCAGATGCTTGCTACAAGTGTACTTCATACGTGATTGACTTGGCAAAGAAGTACGGTACTCAGCTTCACGTTCTTCACTTGTCAACTAAGAAAGAGATCGCATTGTTCGACCGTAACGTCGACATTGAGAATAAGAAGATTACAGCAGAGGTTTGTCCAAACTATCTATGGTTTGATGAGACATACTACGATCGTCTAGGTGCAAAGATCAAGTGTAATCCAGCTATCAAGAAGGAGAAGAGCCGTGAAAACTTGCTTCTAGGTCTTGAGCAGGGAAGCATTGATACAGTAGCGTCTGACCACTCTCCTCACCTATTGAGCCAGAAGGAAGGTGATGCTTTGACTGCTGCATCTGGTATTCCAAGCATCCAGTACACACTTCCTATGATGCTTCAGCTTGCAAAGAAGAGTAATTTGACTCGTGAGCAGGTGGTAGAGAAGATGTGTCACAACCCAGCTAAGATCTTCAAGTTGGAGAAACGTGGTTACATCAGAAAGGGATACTATGCAGACCTTGTGATCGTATCTCCAGATGATCCATACACAATCGAAGAGAAAGACTTGCTTTACAAATGTGGTTGGTCTCCAATGGTTGGTGAGCAGCTTCAGTACAAAGTGGCAATGACATTCGTAAATGGTAACCTTGTTTATGACGAGGGTAAAATCAACGAGGACAAGAAAGGCCAGAGAGTAAGCTTCGATAGATAATCTTTGATGAAGATTGGAATTGATAAATAATTAAGATTAATTAGACTCCCTTGTAGGCGTTAACACGTCTATAAGGGATTTATTTATGATAGAGGTGCTTAAATACATCTTCATAATATTTTTATCTTTATGTTTTAGCCTAACTAATGCCGAGGTTATGCATACCGAAAAGTTTTCGGAGCACAACAGTGGCCTGCCCTCTATGGCTACAGGCGTGGCTAACGGTAAAGATGGATTTGTATGGGTGTCGACTCTTGACGGAATTAGTAGATTCGATGGATATCAGTTCAAAACATATCGTGCTAATCCGTCGGATTTCAGTACGTCTATAAGCAACCAGTTTATTAAAATTCTTTGCGTTGACAAATCCAAGTTTGCTTTGCTCAACAATAATGGGCAGGCTTTCTTGTTTAACGTAAAAGATGAAAGTTTTAAACTTTATCCTAATCCTGAAAATGTGTCTGATTATATCTATATAACTGATATAGATATAGATGCAGACAAAAATGTCTATCTTATTTCCCAATCCAAGGATCTAAAAATCCCATATGGTCAAGAGAATGAAGTTGACGCGATTAATCCTCCCCTACTCAACATCAACAGTTATTATACAACAGACACCGTTGGCGTAAGTTGGAGTATAGAAGGAGGGGCTTTGATTAAGAAGGTGGAAGGTAACCCTTCATTCATTCGTCACAATATAACTACTGTAGATTCATATTCTACCCATAATGATGTAGTGTGTACTGCTACTGACAATGACGGAAATATATGGATTGCTTTGCAGAGTTCAGAAGTGGCAATCATGTCGCCAAACGGAATTGTTAGATTCTTATCTGAATCTGGTTCAACTGAATCTTATCATACTCAGTTTGACAAGATCTATACTATAGAGCCTAGTCGACAAGGAGGTGTTTGGCTCGGTGGTGAGGACGGTGTATTTAGAGCCATTAAGGATGGAAACAGGTACAAAATAACAAGATACAGCAAGGAAAACTGTAATGTGACGGATATTCTTGAAGATTCACGTAAGAATATTTGGGTAGCAACCGAGCGAAAAGGTTTGATGCTGCTTGTAGAATCAGCAAAGGATAGTTTCATCACGATGGAGAATGAGTGGAAATTCTCATACCCACCTACTCTATTTAAAATCAATTGTTTATATGAGGATTATCAGGGAGTAGTATGGTTAGGATCTCCAGATGGTATCACATTGCTGGACAATCAGTTTGATAATCCACGTGACATCAAATTCTTCTTCTACGATTCAGAGACAACCAATCTACAATATTCATATATCACAGATATCAAGGAGGATGATGAGCATAAGATGTGGATCTCCACATTTGGTGGTGGAATCTATTATTGTGGAAGCGACCGTATGCTTGGAGTTCCGCTTGAATTGCAGAAAATGGATTTGATGGAAAAACCGTTGGATTCGGAGATTGTGTTGGCTCTCTACCCTACGAAGAATTCTAAGATCTGTGTTTTGACTCAGAAATCGTTTGTTGTGATAAACAGCAAAAGCAATAAAACTCAGTTCTTTAATTTCGGCAACGGATCTGTTCTACGAAGCAATTCAATCAAACGCCATTCACAAGATATGGTGACCATTGCGTCAAATTCAGGATTCTATATGGTCAATACTTCTGAATTGCATCAAATTGATTATGATCCTTCAATCATCTTGTCTGAGTTTAAATTGATGAAAAGATCTGACGATGAGGAGAAAATGGATGAAATAAATTCCGTGTCAAGCGTATTGCTGGAACACGATAATAAAGATTTCTCACTCCGATTCGCAAGCACAGATCATCGTTATGATAATCAGATTCGTTATGCTTACAGACTTTCTCCATTTAGTGAGAAGTGGACATATACAAATGAACCGGTTTTGGCATACACTAACATTCCATATGGCAAATATCAATTGACAATAAGATGTACTAATAGTGATGGAAACTGGAGTAGTAAAGAAAGAACGGTGAATATCACGATCCTACCGTCGAACTGGGAGACTCCATTGGCATATTTCTTATATTTCTTGATTCTTTGTGCTATCATCACGGGAATTGTGTACGCTTATTCTCGCTTCTATCGTTTGCAGACAAAGATGGAACTTGATGCTGAGATGAGTGAGGAAAAAATGCGATTTTTCACAGATATTTCACATGAGATTCGTACACCATTGACATTGATTTCTGCTCCGATTGAGAAGTTGAGTGCCAGCAAGACGCTTACTGATGAGGAACAGCAACTTATCAGTGTGATGAATAAGAATGCTCAACGAATGACGAAGATGATTGATCAGCTACTTGACTTCAGCAAATTCACATCACATCATATTGAGTTGAATTTGAAAAAATTCAATGTATCGGATATATTTGAAAGTTTGTCCAAAATTTTCCAATCAAAAGCACAAGACAAGAATATCACTCTCTCGTTTTCAAATAATGTTGGCGACGCTAGTATTATCGCTGATTACGACAAAATGGAGACTGTGATGATCAACCTTGTGTCAAATGCGATGAAGTTCACTCCTGCGGATGGAAATATCATTGTCGGAGCAAATTCGGTTGCGGATAATCTTGTTTTGACTGTTACTGATAATGGTTGTGGAATTGACAAGAAAGAATTGAAGTCTATATTCAACCGATTCATGACCAACAGCCATAATATGGAGGAAGGAAAAGGTATCGGATTATCAATTGTGAAGGAGATTGTAGACAAACATGGAGGAAAAATCAACGTTGAGAGTGAAAAAGGAAAAGGAGCTAAATTCACTGTGACTATTCCTATGAGCAATTCATCATATGTTGAAAAGCATGTTTACGACGAGGAATCCCCACAAACAAACAATGCCACTTCGCACAGTAATTACACAATTCAGATAAACGAGGATAATGAAGAGCTTCGACGCTTCATTGTAGAGGCTTTGTCAGGAGATTATGAAATAATTGAGGCTGAGGATGGTAGAATTGGAGTTGAAAAGACTAAGGAATTATTGCCGGATTTGGTAATCACAGATATCATGATGCCTCACATGAATGGTCAGGAATATTGTACAGAAGTCAAGCAATTGGCTGAGACATCACATATCCCTGTAGTGATGTTGACGGCCAAAACTGATATGCAGAGTAAACTTGATTTGCTAAAAATCGGAGCATCTGATTATATCACAAAACCGTTCAGCATGGCTTACTTAAAAGCCAGAATTGCTAACATTATTTCAGAAAGAGAGATGCTTCAACACTTCTATCAAAAGTCGTTGATTGAGGCAGACAAAGATATTGTGGTGGAGAAGAAAGATGCAGAATCGCCTGAGATGCGTGAAGCTGCCATGATTATTGATGCTGTGACAGCTATCCTACCAGATTGTGATGCAACGGTTGACATGCTTGCAGATAAGTTGAAGATTTCACGCACTGCGCTATCTGCAAAGTGCAAGACATATTTCAGTTTGACACCTAACGAAGTGATTCGTGATGTCAGATTACGCAAAGCAGTTGAGTTGATGAAGACAACGGATATGAATATCCAACAAATATCTATAGAAATCGGTATAGCCGACCAAAGATATTTCTCACGTGTATTCAAGCAGAAATATGGTGTGACTCCGAGCGAGTACAGGGGAAATGCAAAATGATGAATGTGAAATGCTAAATGCCTCTCATATTTCGTAAATTCCTAAATTTTTGTTAAATTTGCCTTTGTAATATGGCAATGATGGTAGATTTTTGCAAAATATTTGAAGATAAGAGTATACAATTGGTCTCCGAGATAGCGGAAAGTCTTGGTATTGAGGCTTTTGTAGTTGGTGGATATGTGAGAGACCTAATTCTTGGACGCCCAAGCAAGGACATTGATATCCTTACTATTGGCAAAGATTCCAGCGAAATATTAAGCACTGCGGTAAAAAATAAAATTGGCAAATACGCTCATCTTTCTGTGTTTAAATCTTACGGCACAGCACAGGTGAAGTGGAGAAATCATGAACTTGAGTTTGTTACCGCTAGAAAAGAGAGCTACCGTCACGACAGTAGAAACCCTGAGTGTGAGCCAGGTACATTGGAGGATGACCTTACACGTCGCGACTTCACTTTGAATGCTATGTGTATTCGTCTGTCATGTGGACAGAAAGGTGAGTTGATAGACATGTTCAATGGTTTATCCGACCTTGAGAATAAGATACTTCGTACTCCTTGTGATCCAGTCATCACTTTCTCGGATGATCCGTTGAGAATGATGAGATGTGTTAGATTCGCGTCGACTTTGGAGATGTATATTGAGGAGAACACTTATAACGCCATCGTTAAGGATAGTGAGCGAATCAAGATTATCTCGATGGAGCGTGTGAAGGATGAGCTTGTGAAGATTATGAAGAGTCCACGCCCTAGCGTCGGCCTTTATCATATGCTCAACACTGGTTTGATGAAGAACGTCCTTCCTGAGATCAGTGCTCTTTCTGGTATTGAGACGCGAGATGGACGAGGCCACAAGGATAATTTTCACCATACTATGCAGGTGGTTGACTCCACTGCTAAGGAGACTGATAATGAGTGGCTTAGAATTGCAGCTTTGCTACACGATATTGGTAAACCTAAATGTAAGAAGTGGGAAGATGGACACGGATGGAGCTTCCACGGTCATGAATACGTTGGTACAAAGATGGTGCCAAAGATATTCAAGAAGCTGACATTATCTCTAGGAAACGAGTTGGCTTATGTGCAGAAACTTGTTTTGCTTCATATGCGTCCAATAAACTTGATTGAAGAAGACATCACAGATAGTGCAATCCGTCGTCTGCTTTTTGAGGCTGGAGATGATATTGATGATTTGATGATTCTGTGTCATGCGGATATCACTTCCAACAACGCTTTGAAACGTGAGAGATTCCATAAAAACTATGAGAATTTACGCGTGAAGATGAAGGAGATTGAGGAGAAGGATCACATACGAATGTTCCAGCCTCCAGTATCTGGTGATGAGATTATGGCAACATTCAACCTTCCTCCATGTCGTCAAGTTGGAGAAATCAAGGAAAAGTTGAAAGACGCTATATTAGACGGAATTATTCCAAACGATCGTGATGCAGCACTTCAATTAATGCATAAGATCGCTACAGAGATGGGATTGATATCGTAACGAAGACGAAAGCTTCGCTACGAAAAATAATACATTAAGGAATGATGATTTGGCAATTTAACACAAAATGTAATAAGTTACGCATTTGGAAAAACAGATGCGTGGCAGGTTTTGTTGCCGCTTCATTCTTATTCAATGCGACGGGATGTAAAGATGATTTTGAATCTGAATCACCGTCTACCCTATCCCAAACAGAAGTTTTTGATGCCGTTCCGCTAGCTTTACAAGCTTTGAATGGCGTATATGTACAGTTGTCGTCCGGCAATCTGTACGGTAAGAAATTGTCATATTATCTTAGTCTTAATTCCGATACTGAGTGTATCAGTGGAGACACTGATAATGGACGTCGTGCCATTGCAAGATATGTTGCGACACCATATAATACCGAATTGAAATCAGTTTGGGAATCTCTCTATATTGCTATCAGAGAGGCGAATAGTTTTATAGTCGGAGTCAATAGTAGCCGTTTACTCGCGTCTTCAGATCAAGATAAAGCTACTATTTTAAGTTACAAAGGTGAAGCTCTTACAATACGTGCCCTACTCTATTTTGAGTTGGTCCGAAATTGGGGAGATGTGCCATATATTGTAGACGAAAATTCTGATTATAAAGTTAATACCAATCGTCAGGAGATTCTAGATAATATTCTAGCAGATATCATAGAATCAATTGAGTATCTTCCTGAGACTACGACTACTCCATCAAGAATATCAAAAGATGCAGCAAGATCACTAGGAGCAAGAATTGCGCTTTATCGTGCTGGCTATCATATGTCTGAAAATCATCAAACAGCACCGTCTGACCGCAATGATTATATTGAGTTGGCGAAAGATTGGTGTAAAGAGGTTATCGACGGAGGACACTACTCATTGGAGTCGGATTACGAGCAGATATTCCGCAATATCATGTCGTATAAGAATAGCGACGAGGTGATTTTTGAGATTGCGATGTCGAAAGGAAACAGTGGTGAACTTGGCTATTTTGTAGGCAAGAAACATGCTGATGGATCGCCATATGGTTCAAGTGAATGTGGAGTGCTTGTTCCCGCGTCGCATTTCCATAAATATGATCATTTTGATATACGACGCGACGTATCACTTTCTTTGACTCAGTATGAAGGATCAGGAAAGGAGAAGGTGGTTTCGCCTAATAATATCTCGGTTGGTAAGTTCCGACGCGAGTGGCTTGAGCCTGTAATTACAGGTAAGCAGAAATATGGAGGTGTAGACCTTCCTATTATTCGTTATGCAGATGTGTTGTTGATGTATGCTGAGTGTGTGACTGAGTTGGAGCATGCAGCGACATCTGATGCTAAAGAAATGTTGTTGGCAGTAAGAAGTAGAGCTTTTGAATCAGCACCTGATTCAGTGACTGCTGTACAGTTGGATAAATATATTGCTGATATAGAGGATTATGACCAGATGACTCAAGCGATACGTAATGAACGAGCATTTGAGTTTACAGCTGAGATGATTCGTAAGTTTGACTTGAAGCGTTGGGGAATCCTACAGTCAGCATTAGACAGTTGTAAATCAGATTTACATAAGATATTAGTATCGGAATATCCATTCAACGATATTCCAGATAAGATGGTTTGGTATGTTGATGATGATAATGAGCACGTTAAGATAGCCACAACCGATAACTACGAATTCGATCCTACTTTTGATTTCGACCGTACTTTGAAGACTACAAAGTGGAAGACGGCCATCACAGAAGACTTCATCAACCGTATGTGTGAGTCTTTGGATGATGCCCCTTATGATTTGCCGATACCTGAGGAATAAAGTAGCTTTCCCATACATTGCTGTGGTACGTTTAGTCATCCAAACGCAGCCGGAGGTGCCAGTCGTTACTCGGCCCCCCAGGTTACAAAGATATCGTCTTCCAGACGAATTTATATCTCCCACATTTCACTCATTTCCTTTCGTGGCAATGCATCTATCTTCACTCCTGGAGTTACAAATTTCTTGGAGTGGTTCAATGCTGTTTCTGGTGTATTAGAGTTGGCTGAGATATGAGCTAAATGAATGTGCTTTACTCTACCCTTCTTACATGCGTAATCTATAATTTCTCCCGTCTGAACATTTGATAGATGACCACAATCAGAGTCTATTCTGCCTCGTAGATAGGCTGTGTAGGAACTGCACTGCAATAGTGTTTCGCTATAGTTAGATTCGATTATAAGGTGGTCTGAAACCTTAACAGATTCCAACAATTCATCTGTTGATTTGCCTAAATCAGTGGCAAGAGTCAATATTTTCTCTCTGATTTTTACACGGTATGCGTGGCAGTCACGAGTGTCGTGAGAAACAGGCATTGGCAAAAGTGAGAATTCTCCGATATTGAATTCTGTATGTGATTCAACCTCTCTCCATAATGCACGGTCAACCTCTTTGCCTGTATTCTTCTCCAAATCTTGCAATGTTGATTTAGTGCAGTATAATGGTAGGTTGTGGCGGTAAACCAGCGTCGGTACGCCTTTAGTATGATCTCTATGGGAATGTGTTAGCACGACGCCTTTGATGGATGTTAGTTCAACATCTATCTCTGCCAAAAGCTGTTTGATGCGTTTGACAGTCAAACCTGCGTCGATTAAGAATCTTGTATCTCCGTCTTCAATTAAATAGCAGTTGCCGCTTGACGACGATGATAGGGATATATATTTCATTTTCTATTGCTTTTTCTTTATTCGTTAAGTCGCTCACCCTTGCGGGTTCGCGATGTGGAATGAGGTTAGGGCGTTCCGCCCTTAACAATCCTCGTTCTATATTAAATCCAAAGCTTGCTCGGCCGACATTTTCGCCATATCTAATGTGCCATTTGCAACCTCACGTTTCTTCTTTGCGAGGTTGAAAATCTTCTCGTCGATGCTGTCTTTGAGAAGAAGATGGTACGACGTTACTGGTTTTGTCTGTCCACTTCTATGGGCTCTTGCTGTGGCTTGATCCGTAAGCTGTGGGTTATACCACTGCTCTGCGTGGATCACGTATGATGCTGCTGTCAGATTGAGTCCTGTGCCTCCTTTCTGATAAGTGGTGAGCAATGCTGTCACGGAATTATCATTCTGGAATTTATCAAGCACCTGGTCTGGATTGCGTGTTTCACCGGTGAAAATTAGCGATGATATGCCTGCAGACTCTAATTCTTTATAAAGGTAATCAAAATATGTGGAGAATGTGGCAAAAATTATCACTTTGTGATTCTCCTCACGTAATTCTTTTAGGAAGTCGATGATCCAACGTGTTTTAGGATTGTCGAGATTATATGCGTCGTCGTACATTTTTGGATGCAAAGCGAGTTTACGCAAGCGAATCAACGCTGTCAATGCTTTCACTCCAGAATCTGCAGAATCGATAATCTTCATTACCTCGTTACGTGCAGCACTCTTCTCTACCTCATACATCTCAGCTTGCTGATCATCCATATCAAGTGAGCAGACGATCTCAGTCAACTGTGGCAAATCACCAAGCACTTCGTTTCGTGTACGACGCAATGTATGTGGTGCAATTACTCTTCCTATAGCCTCACGTGATTCAGCAGGAAGGTCGTCGCCTTTCATGTAAGCTTTTTTGAATTCGCTAAGTGATCCAAGTAGATATGGATTAACGATAGCAAATTGTGAATGCAGGTCGACGATGCTGTTTTCAATCGGCGTACCAGATAATCCAACAACGAAATGTGGTTTGATTCCACGCATTGCTTGATGGAATTTAGTGTTGGCATTCTTCAGTTTATGGCTTTCGTCAATCACCATTGTTTCTGGCTTCATCTCTACAAATAGATGCGAATCTTTCTGAAGTAGATTGCTGGAAACCAACACTATATCGTAAGTTTTGAAGATATACTTCAGATTCTTCTTTCTATCTTTACCTGCATGTGTATAGACGGTGAGTGATGGACAAAATTTGTCTAACTCTCGTCTCCAGTTTGTGAGCAATGATGCAGGAACGACAACCAATGATGCTTGAATACCTTTTGTCTCCTCGTTTGATTCGTAGGGGCAATCCCTTGTGGTTGCCCTTGATGAATTTGAATCATCAGGTTCAAACGTATCAAACAATGAACGTTGAGTCATTTGTGTTGTGTCCAACGGTTGTGTTTGGGCAGGCATAAAGCTAGCCCCTACGCTTTTTCGTCTCTCTACACTTTTCCTATGCACAAATGCCAACAATGTAATTGTTTGCAATGTCTTTCCTAATCCCATATCATCAAGGAGGATACAACCAATGCCTGATAGATAATGGTTTACAAGAAAATGGAATCCCTCAACCTGATAATTACGCAGAGTGGCATTAACAAAATCAGGAACATCCACTTTGACATTAGTCAACTCTGGGATTTCCTTTTTCTCTAAGATGGTTTCAAGGATTGCTGTCGACGAACGATGTAGTCTAACATCATCTGTTTTGGAAGCAGATGCTACTTTGGCAAGGTCGGCGTATGTACTAAACCAGATGTCTGGTATGATGAAAAACCTACCGTCGCCAAAATGGAAAATATGTTCGCCATTACGCATGAGAATTGCGATATCCTTGAAACGAATCTTTTCATCTCCCACTTCAACGAACATCTTCAAATCATACCAATCTCCTACCACATCGTGGCGATAAACCAATCTTGGCTCCATCGGAATGAAATTAGGAGCGTCAATCTCAACGTTGTCTATCAAACCATTATAATCGGTAATCCACTGATATATATTGCATTCCGAAGAGTCGTCTTCTGAAATCAAATAATCATCACATCTTTTTAATCCAGTCTGCATGACATCCTCAAGAATGTTATTCTCCATAATTGGATCTCTCTCCACAACGAAGAATTTTGGACGTCCTCTCACCATTCCTGCATACTCAATGCCTTTAGCTGAATTGTCAAGGTTATATTCGAAAGTGCGATTTTCGTTATCGTTTTCGTCTTCGTTATCGTTTTCGTCTTCGTTTTCGTATTTATACTCTACCGTTGGACGAAGCACACTCTTATTATTCAATGCCTTATCAATCGTTAGTCTGATAGTTGGAGATGTTTTAACCTTAACACATTCGATACCATCAAGAATCACGTCAAATTTAGAAAGCTGATCCAAGATGAAAGAGCCACAATATTTGTCGACACTTTCTGGTTTGACTGGAATATATGGATTTGTGAAAAATGGTGTCAGTATTGACGATTTGGCATTCTCAAACGATAGAATCCTAGAACCATAAGTTGTAGCGTCGTTCTCAAGCATAAAAACGGCCATACAAGGATTCGTACATACTATTCTTACATTTTTTCTCTCAATCTCTCCAAGAGGAATAATCTGACCGGAATGGGAGATGTTCATGCTGTAGCGGATAGAACCGTCGTCGAGAAAAGTGAATTTTGGATGCACTTTGGATTTCTCATCAGATATAGTGAATGTATCCGATTTGAGAATTTGCTTAGCATGCGGCTGACGCACAGCAAGTAAGATATCTGGATTGGCAGCAATGATAGAATAAATCTCCTTTGCTTGAGCATCAATATAATTAAGGATTTTGGCAAAAACAGAGTCGTTGCGACGTGGATTTGATTTGTCATCGTAAACGACTTTCATTTTAGCCATCTCAGCATTATAAACTGAGATTGAATACTTTGCTTTCTTTATGAAGAGTCTGAAGATTGTTTCAGGCTCATAATTGGTTGTTTTTCGTACTAATAATCTCTCAGTTTCACTCAGAGTTTCCACTACTCCGTCGCCATCGCTTATCAAACGTATGACGTCGTAGGAACCATTGCCATTTTCATTTAGCAAAGCACTCTGAAACACCCCATCAAAAAATGGATCTGAAGAAACTAATATCGCGAATTTCATTTATTGCCAATTAATTTAGCATTCAGCATTTATAATTTAGCATTTTCTCGTCTCCACCACAATTTCTCGCCCTCAATATGCAAACCTTTTTCTACATTGTTGCTGTAGATCATTCCAGTACCAAGACCCTGTGGAATTTCGACGCCGATTGTAGATGACCATTGTGCAATAGATAGCAAGCCGACGTTGCTTTCCAAAGCCGACGTTGCCCAATAACCGATTCTACGTTCTTTAGCCACTTTGATCCAGTTGTTAGCTCCACTTAATCCTCCACACAACGTTGGTTTAAGGATGATGTATTGAGGTTTGATAGTGTCAAGCAGAACAGACATTTCATCCAAACTTTTTGTTCCAATCAGCGATTCGTCAAGAGCAACGTCTACACGGCTCTCTGCACAACAACGAGTAAGGCCATCCACGTCGGCTACTTTAACAGGTTGCTCTATGGAATGGATATCAAGTGAATGAAGTATAGGCTCCACCTCATTCAAATAAAAATCAGGAGTATAGGCACAATTCGCGTCGACACGCATGGTGATTGAACTACCAAATTCTCTACGCATTGCCTTAAGCAAATCCATCTCCTTATTGAAATCCTTGCTTCCAATCTTGAATTTCAAGCAACGGAAGCCAAGATCGTATTTCTCTCTTGCTCGACGAAGCATGACATCAATCTCACCCATCCAAACGAGTCCGTTGATGCGTATGCCTTCCTCTCCTTTGCAGAAAGGTGTATCGTAGATTTTCTCACTACCGTTTTTCAACTGCATCTCTGCACATTCAAATGCGAATCTTGCAGATGACAGATTCGTGAAATCGATTTTGCTTAAGTCTCCATGTCTCTCATATTCTGCAGCTTTTACCTTCAGAATATCATATAAACCGTCACCATACTCTGGACTCAAGCCATATAGTGGAGCACACTCACCTGTGCCAGAATTGCCATTCTCATCGGTGATTGTGACGTAGTACACCGTGTGGTCGTCGAGTGAACCACGTGATGTAAAGACTCTCTCGTTGAAAATTAATTTATATGGCTTTATGGAAACTTTCATATTTTATGGAAATTTAGGATATTTTGAGAAATCTGGTTTTCTCTTCTCCAAGAATGCTTTTGAACCTTCGTGAGCCTCGTCAAGATTGTAGTAAAGCATTGTCATGTCACCTGCAAATTCCTGAATTCCAACCTGACCGTCAAGCTCTGCATTCAATCCACGCTTGATCATACGCAAAGCAAGTGGAGATAGCTCCATCATCTTCTCTGCCCACTCAACGTAAGCATCTTCCAACTCTTCTAATTTAACTACACGGTTGACCAAGCCCCAATCCAAAGCCTGTTGTGCTGTGTATTGCTGGCAAAGGAACCAGATTTCACGTGTGCGCTTCTGACCGATTACAGATGCCATGTATGATGAACCAAAGCCAGCGTCGAAACTACCGACTCTTGGACCTGTCTGGCCGAATTTAGCATTCTCAGATGCGATAGTAAGGTCGCAGACAACATGAAGCACATGGCCTCCACCGATAGCGTAACCGTTTACTGCAGCGATAACTGGTTTAGGTAGGCTGCGGATCTGCTTCTGCACATCCAATACAGACAAACGTGGCACTCCACCCTCGTCGATATATCCACCTTTACCTTTGCAGTGCATATCACCACCTGCACAGAATGCTGTGTCGCCTGCACCTGTCAAGACAACGACGTTGATATCTGAATGCTCACGGCAGATTGCCAATGCGTCTGACATCTCGGCTGTTGTAAGCGGAGTGAATGCGTTGCGGTAACGCTCTCTGTTGATAGTTATACGGGCAATTCCGTTGTAGAAATCAAAAATGATTTCCTTATATTCTTTGATTGTTGTCCAATTTCTCATGATTAAATTGATATTTAGAAAAGAAAACAGCGTTCATAATTAATATTTCTATCAATTTGAACGCGTTTTCGTTATCGTATTTGTTTTCGTCTTCGTTTTCGTCTTCGTTTTCGTTATTATTATCCAACTCGTGAGATTCGAGCTCCAAGAGCTTTCAATCTCTCGTCGATCTGCTCATATCCACGGTCGATCTGGTCGATATTAGAGATTGTGCTTGTGCCTTCCGCGCTCAACGCAGCGATCAAAAGAGCAATACCCGCACGGATATCTGGCGACGACATCTTTGCTCCACGTAGTTTGCCTCCCTTACCAAGTCCGATAACTGTAGCGCGGTGTGGATCACACAAGATAATCTGAGCTCCCATGTCGATCAATTTATCCACGAAGAACAAACGGCTTTCAAACATCTTCTGGTGAATCAACACGCTTCCCTCTGCCATTACCGCAACCACAAGGAATACAGATAGCAAGTCTGGAGTCAAACCAGGCCATGGAGCATCGGAAATAGTCAAGATACCACCGTCGATGAATTTGTCGATAACCATTGGTGTTGAGCCATGCACAACAATATCGTCGCCTACAATCTCCATGTCGACGCCGATCTTCTTGAATGCGTTTGGAATGATTCCCAAATCAGGCATGTTGACATTCTTGATTGTGATCTCCGATTTTGTCATTGCTGCCATACCGATGAAACTACCTACTTCAATCATATCTGGAAGTAGACGGTGCTTGCAACCATTCAATTTCTCAACTCCCTCGATAGTAATCAAGTTTGAGCCGATACCAGAGATCTTTGCTCCCATGCGGACAAGCATCTTACAAAGCTGCTGTACGTATGGTTCACAAGCTGCATTATAAATAGTGGTAGTGCCTTTAGCAAGAACAGCAGCCATAACGATGTTGGCTGTACCTGTTACAGATGCTTCGTCAAGAAGCATATATTTACCGTTCAATCCATTCTTTGTGCCGACGCGGTAAAGACTACCCTCAGCATCGTAGTTGAACTCAGCACCAAGCTCTATCAAACCGTTGAAGTGAGTGTCTAAGCGACGTCGGCCTATCTTATCACCTCCCGGCTGAGGAATGATAGCTTTTCCGAAACGAGCCAAAAGCGGTCCGACAAGCATGACTGATCCACGGAGCATAGTGCATGATTTAGCAAACTCCTCGGTTTCAATATAGTTAAGATTGACGTTTGAGGCACAGAAAATATAAGTGTCCTTGCTAATCTTTCTTACACTTACGCCAAGGTTGATTAGCAACTGAATTAGGTTGTTGACATCAAGGATATCAGGCACATTGCTGATTTCTATTTCTCCTTCAGAAAGCAATGTGGCGCAGATCACCTGTAATGCCTCGTTTTTTGCGCCAGCCGGAGTGATTTCTCCAGATAGACGGTGTCCGCCTTCAATTACAAATTTTGCCATTATTTAGTTCTTTGTTTTTTGTTCTTTTTTCTGACAGACCATCCGAAGGTGCCTATCATCTCACCTAAAGTAAAGTATTCGCCGTGAGAATATGCGATAAGGTCTGCTTTATCGAGTTGGAATCTACCACTCTCTTTGTCGATGTACTTGTCGTCGGCCAAGACATTCACCACGTCGGCGATAAACATGTCGTGACTGCCGAGTTTGATGATCTCACGCACTTTGCATTCAATCGAAAGCGGAGATTCTTCAATATAGACGGAATTAATCACCGCTGTTGTTTTAGGAGTAAGGTGAGTCTCCTTAAACTTATCATAATCCCTACCCGATCTCACGCCGCACCAGTCGGTGTCTTTGGCGATGGATCTGGATGTAAGGTTGATTACAAATTCACCTGTACGCTTGATTATCTCGTAGCTGTGTCGCTCCGGACGAATCGAGACGTAGCACATTGGAGGATTTGTACATATAGTGCCAACCCAACTTGCTGTGAAGACGTTGTAACTTTCGGCGTCGTCGCCACAGGAAATCAGTGCGGCTGGCACTGGATATATCATATTGCCTGGCTTGAATGTCAGTTTCATTACAATACAACGATATCCTCTACGTCAACTGTTTTCTCGCAATAGTGGCAGACGTAAGTCTCTGCCGATGGGTGAAGCTGACGGAATTTAGACTTCATCGGCTCATTGTTAGTGATGCACTTAGGATTCAAGCACTTCACAACGCCGACAACCTCCTGTGGATAGCTCAACGTCATCTTCTCCACAACCTTATAGTCGCGGATGATGTTGATCTTAGCGTGAGGAGCGATAAGTGCTACCTTGTTCACCTCATTCTGCTCCAAGAATTTCTCGGAGATCTTGATGATAGCCTTCTTGCCAAGTTTAGCACTGTCAAGGTTGTAGCCAAAAGTGATCTGGCTTGACGCATTCTTAAGGTTAAGAATAGCGATCACCTTGAAAAGTTTGTCAGAAGGTATATGGTCGATCACTGTACCCTCCTTGAGAGCAGCGACCTTTAATTCTTTATTATCAATAGTCATCGTAGCAAAATTAGATTAAACCAAGAGCGTCACAAATCACAGCCTGACGAGCATACATACCGTTTTTAGCCTGCTGGAAATAGTAAGCCTGTGGTGTATCGTCGACATCGTTAGCAATCTCGCCGACGCGAGGAAGCGGGTGAAGCACCTTCATGTCTGGACGAGTGTGCTCAAGCATAGAAGCGCAAAGAGTGTAAACGTTCTTCACTCTCTCGTACTCCATCAAGTCAGAGAAACGCTCCTTCTGCACTCTTGTCATATATAAAATATCAGTATTGCCAATCACATCCTGCGACAACTCCTTCAAATCCTTGAATGGAATATTATTCTGTTGGCAGAACAATTTATACTTGTCTGGCATAGCCAACTCATTAGGAGCAACGAAATTGAAAGTTGGTGAGAAGTGCGACATTGCCATCAAAAGGGAGTGAACTGTACGGCCATACTTCAAGTCGCCAACCATTGTGATATTGATATCATTAAGTCTACCCTGAGTTTGCTGGATAGTGAAAAGGTCGAGCATAGTCTGAGTAGGATGCTGATTAGCACCGTCGCCAGCATTGATAATAGGAACATCAGTGACCTCAGAAGCATATCTTGCGGCTCCTTCGATATGGTGACGCATCACGATCACGTCGGCGTAGTTGCTCACCATCTTGATTGTATCTTTAAGAGTCTCACCCTTCGAAGTGCTGGAAGTAGCGGCGTCGCTGAAACCAATCACTCTTGCGCCAAGACGGTTGGCAGCAGTCTCAAAACTCAAACGTGTACGAGTAGAAGGCTCAAAGAAAAGAGTTGCCACGACCTTACCGTGCAATATCTGTTGATTGGGGTTCTTCTCAAACTCTTTAGCTGCAGACAATACTCTCAAGATATCATCCTTGCTATAGTCTGTAATAGAAACCAAACTTTTACCTTTCATTGTATGACTTATTGAAATTTTACGATGCTAAATCACAATGATTTATTGCCATTGTAAATCAGCGATCTAGCCCGTTATGTTAATTATCTTACGTTTTGTAAGCAAAGTTAATAAAAATTTTGAACGATGGGAGTAGATAGAGATAAAAGATTTTTGCGGGTTTCAAACTCGCCCGATAAGATCAATTTTCATTTGAACTCGATTCTGGACCAATTTTCCCAAGATCAAACAATCTTTATCTATCTTTAGTTTAATTAACTAACCCACGCAATTGCCATTACAACAAATAGTATAATAGATACAGGTTTAATGACACTTAATGCAGTATCGATAGATTGAGTTCCTTGTGATGTTTCTTTACCATTATTTTTAGATTTTCTGTGATGCTTCACCAACGACAGTATTATATACGTAATGACTAATGGCACTAGTAGAATCATGCAAAGTCCAAAAAGAATCAGAGAACCGAAACCGTTACCAGAACATTCTAAAAGTATGTAATTCAAAATCATAATTTTAGTATTTTAGTTAAGAATATATTAAATCAAATTATCAAGGCAAATATACTCTTTACAACGTACTGATTGAATTAATTTCGGAGATTTTTTTGTAACAGTCAAAAATGAGGATTGTTAAGGGTGGGAAGCCCCTGCCCCTTCTCCAACGCGAGCCCGTGGGCGAGTGCTAAAGGGAAAAGCGTGTATTGTACAACTCGGATATAATTATCTCATTATTAGCTTAATGATTTTCAAATTTTGTTCATTCCCAACAGATTGAGTTTCTGCGGTATGTTGTTAGTACCAATTATAGTACAGTTCAGTGCTATCATTAGAAATTGTTATACCGAATTTCTCTGAGTCTCCATCAATGCAATGCAACCAGTCTATATTATCTTGGTGTTCAATGACATGAGGCGCATCGAGCAATTCATTTAACTCGTCATTCATAATCCATTTAAAATTGTTGCTTTCCTTTTTGAACCAGTCTATAAGTTCTTTTTCACTATTCCAGCTTTCTTTAGAAGTGTTGTATGCAATCAAATTGAAATTTTGCCAAGCAGGAACACACCCATTATCGCTACAGCCTCCGTGTCTTATGATTTTGCATTTATAACCTTCGACTGAAGTGTACATTAAATCATATTTTGATTGACTGATAAGCCTGTCTGAATAGTTTTTGCTATTAAGTAGAATGTCTTCCACTGGTATTTTGAAGCAGTCATCAGTAGAATCGTCAATACTTGACATGTCGTGTTCGTCAGTAATTTCTATTTCATGAGCCTTCACACTATTTGACAACGTGTCTGATATTTTGGTTTTACTGTCTATTATACTCGTACTATAGTTTGTTTCTGTTTGCTCTTTGGAAATTGTAACGTTAGAGCATGCAGACATCAGAAATATACTGCAAATAATAGCAGATAATTTAATTTTATTCATTATAAAGTTCATTAATTATGAGAATATTTAATCAAAATTCTGACACATAAGGTTCACGGATTCCCAGATGTCATTATTATACATAAATTTAAGTGTTTAATATAACATTGGATTTTGACAAAGATAAGAATAAAGAACGAATTTCCAACAAATGAAATCCTCTGCCACCATTTTGCATACCTCCACCCTATCTTTGCAACAAAAATCTTATTTCATTATGAAGGTAGCTATTGTAGGAAGCAGAACATTCAACGATTATGACAAGTTGAAGGAATTTATTAATGGTGTCTGCGAAAGAGAGAATATTGTCATCGACACAATCGTAAGCGGTGGTGCGATCGGAGCTGACCGTTTGGGTGAGCGTTATGCCAAGGAGAATGGTATCCCCACCGTCGTCTTCCTTGCTGAATGGAACAAATATGGCAAGCGGGCTGGAATCATTAGAAATGTGCAGATTATCGAGAACTGCGACGTCTGCTTTGCCTTTTGGGACGGGGAGTCGCATGGCACAAAGCATGATATTGAGTTGTGCGAGAAAATGAAGAAGAAATATTTCATTTATTATTTTAATGAAGAATAAAGATAGAAAAATATATATAATACAAGTAGTCCAAAATGCTTATTTTTAAGTAATTATAAACAAGTAATTCAACACACGCTTATCATTTCCACGCTCGCCCTACGGGCTCGCGTTGGGAGGTGAGTTAGGGCATCCGCCCTTAACAATCCTCATTTTGGACAAATGCACAATATAATCTCCTATTTTTATACACTTCTCCTACTGGTTCCATTCAATGGTGGGGTAAGTGCGTCTGTCTTTAACAATCCTCATTTTGGACAACTATCTTGTAATATCTTAATAAGTAGTGCAAAAACAAAAACTTAAGACAATAAAGCAACAAAGAATTAATGATAATAAAAAAAACTCACTATATTTGCGTACTGAAAAAGAATTTGAATTTTACATAACAAAGAATTTATGGGCAAGATCATAGCAGTAGTTAATCAAAAAGGCGGTGTTGGTAAAACAACAACGACTGTGAACTTGGGAGCTTGTTTGGCTTCGCTTGACAAGAAGGTTCTTATAATTGATGCGGACCCTCAGGCTAATGCCTCTTCAGGATTAGGATTGGACATCTCTGGACTTAGCAATACTATATACGAATGTATGTTGGACGGTGCTGATCCAAAAGAAGGTGTGCAGAACACTAATCTTGATTGTCTTAAGATTTTGCCTTCTCATATCGATCTTGTTGGTGCTGAAATCGAGCTTCTTCAGGTGGAGGAAAGAGAGAGTGTCTTGAAGAAGGTGCTTGCCGGAATCAAAGACGACTACGACTATATTCTTATCGACTGCTCTCCTTCACTTGGTATGGTTACTGTTAATGCCCTAACAGCTGCCGACTCTGTGCTTATCCCTGTCCAGGCTGAGTATTTCGCTCTTGAGGGTATCGCTAAGTTGGTGAATACTATGCAGATCGTAAAGAAGAAGCTAAACCCATCTCTTCAGATCGAAGGTTTCCTTATCACTATGTACGATCCACGCGCAAGATTGGGCCGTCAGGTTATCGAGGAGATCACTCGCTACTTCGGTGAGATGACATTCCAGACTGTAATCAATAGAAATGTCAAGTTGGCAGAGGCTCCAAGCTTCGGTCAAAGCATTATTGAATATGACATTGAAAGTAAGGGTGCTCAGAACTATATGCAGTTCACTCAGGAGTTCCTTGCTCGCAACGCATCTAAAACCTATTCCGGAGAACTTAAATAACATCTGATGCTTAATAACAATAAAAATAATAAGTTTAAGCCTGGAGGCTTGGGTAAAGGTCTTGGAGCTCTTTTGGGCGACAAGAATATGACCGAGGAAAAACAGGCTGAAGTTGAAGAAAAAATTGAAAATCTAAAAGGGTCTTCTTCTCTTGAGGAGATCTCTTTAGATCTAATAGAAGCGAATCCTGATCAGCCTCGACGCGAGTTCGACTCGGAGAAGATGCAGGAGCTTGCCGATTCCATCAAGCAGATTGGTGTAATCCAGGCAATTACAGTTCGCAAAGTAGGCGATAAATATCAGATTATTTCTGGTGAGCGACGTTACAGAGCGTCCAAACTTGCTGGTTTGACTGCAATTCCTGCCTACATCAAAGATGTCAACGAGACAGTGATGCAGGAGATGGCTCTTGTGGAGAATATCCAGAGAGAGGATTTGAATGCTGTGGAGATCGCTATGGCATATCAGAATTTGATGCAGGTGGGTGATTACACTCAGGAGCAAGTCAGTGAGAGAGTTGGTAAGAACAGATCAACTGTAACTAACTATCTTCGTATTCTTCGTTTGCCAGCACCTGTTCAAGTTGGTTTGAAGGAGCGTAAGATTGAGATGGGACACGCTCGTGCCCTACTCGGTCTTGAAGATGAAAACGAGATTATCCAGGCATACCATAAAGTAGCAAACGGCTGTCTATCTGTTAGAAAAACGGAGCAGATGGTTCAGGATTTGAAAGCAAAGAAATTTGATCAAGAGTCTGAGACACCTGCAAAGCCTACAAAGCAGTTGCCTGAAGAGTATGAAATATTAAAGAATCGTTTGCAGAAAATATTCAATGCTAAATCTGATTTGGTTCGCAACAACAAAGGTGTTGGAAAGATTACAATACCATTCGGAAGTGATGACGAACTAGAAAAAATCATTGAAACGTTGGATAGCATACATAGAGGAGAATAAAGAAGAGAATAAGTTGGAATCAACCAAAAAAATAATAGTCTCACTTATATTTGTCATTGCGAATTGCATTAATGCTTTTTGCAATGATTCTCTTATTGTGGCTGGCGAACAATCCCCTATACAATCAGATAGTGTGCGTTCGCTTATCGAATCGGTTGGAGATAGTACAAAGGCTGAATTAGTTGCTGATAGTTTGACTGTAGCCGTTGCTGATAGCACCAACTCATATTTATCAGCAAACGCAGATAATGTTGCTGCACCGTCGAAAAATAAAAAATCACGCAAGAGACCAAGCGAAGAATATTGGATGCCAGATCCTACAAAAGCGATGTGGCTTTCTTTATTGTTGCCGGGAGCAGGTCAGATTTACAACCGTTCATATTGGAAAGTGCCATTGATTTATGGATTGGGAGTTGGAAGCTTTTATGTAGTCTCTTTCCAAGGTAGAATGTACAAAGAATACTCTGCCGCTTATTTTTCTTTGGTAGATAATGATCCCAACACGAATGATTACAACCCAATTTTTGAAGGGCTGGGAAAAGTAGATGATGGATGGAAAAAGACTGTGCTTGAACGAAAGATGAACACCTACAGAAGATATCGAGACATGTGTATCTTCGCGTCGGTATTGCTATATGTAGCCAATGCTTTGGATGCTTTCGTAGATGCGCATCTTTATGATTTCTCCATTTCTGAGGATCTGTCTTTGAATATTAGGCCAGAAATTAAATACGACGAACATTATGCAACTGTGACAGGAAACCAGCAATCGCTTGGTTTGAAGTTCACGTTGAATTTCGGAAACAGAAAATAAAATGATCAAGAAATTTATTTCCGTCGTTGCGGCGGTTACCTTCAACTCTTTTTTAGGCTTTTCTTACGCTACAACAAATAATACTGATAATGAAGAAGTTGCTGAGACGGAAGAAAACGAGTCTGAAGACGACGACACATTAGCACTTCCCGTCGATTCAACAATTGCACAAAAAGATTCTGTAGATTGCGATGAAATCAAGGATGTCGCATGTCTGCATGTACCAGAGGCTATGGAAATCAGTTTGGATAGCCTTATTAGTGCTTATCGCAAGAATTATCTTCAGTCGGATTGTGTCACAGACTCAATCGGAGAAGTGTTGGCAGACAGTGTCTACATCGAAAGATTGAAGGCAATTCCGTCGATTATGGAAATGAACTATAATAATATAGTTAAGCGATACATTGAGCTTTACACTGTTAAGAAGAGAAAACAGGTTGAGTATATGCTTGGTATCGGAAAATACTACTTCCCTATTTTTGAGGATGTTCTTGACTCTGAACAGATGCCGATTGAGTTGAAATATCTTCCTGTTATTGAGTCTGCCCTTAATCCACGTGCATTCTCCAGAGCTGGAGCGTCAGGTTTATGGCAGTTCATGTTCTCAACAGGAAAGATGTACGGTCTTGATGGAAATAGCCTTGTTGATGAGCGACGTGATCCAATTAAGGCTACTCATGCTGCAGCAAAATATTTGAAGAATCTATACGGAATCTACGGAGATTGGTCACTTGTTATTGCTGCTTATAACTGTGGACCAGGTAATGTGAACAAAGCAATCCGTCGTTCTGGTGGTAAGAGAGATTATTGGGCTATCTACCCTTTCCTACCTCGTGAGACACGTGGATATGTGCCAGCATTTATCGCAGCAACATATACAATGACTTATTATTCGGAGCATAAGATTTGCCCTGCGAATATTGAATTCCCACTTGCATGCGACACTGTTCATACAAACAAACGTATGAGTTTACAGCAGATTGCAGCTATCTTAGGACAGGATGTTGAGATGCTAAGAAATTTGAATCCTCAGTATCGACGCGATATTATCCCTGGAACAAAGGATTACACAGTTTGTTTGCCAAGTTCTGCAGTTAACGGATTTATTGAGCATCAGGATACTATCTGTAATTATAAGAAGGAGGAGTTGTGTCCACAGCGTATACAAGTTGAGCCAGCCTACGGTAAAGGTTATGGTTACGGTCCAGCGTCAGGTGGAACATACAGAGTTCGCCAGGGAGACACGTTAGGTGCAATTGCCAAGCGCAACAGAGTGAGTGTAGCTCAACTTAAGAAGTGGAATCACCTTCGTTCAGATAAACTGTCTATCGGACAGAGATTGATTGTGAGATAAACACTATTTTAATTCAATATATATTGGAGACGGAGGTTTTGCCCCGTCTCTTTTTGTTTAATCTACCTTCCACCAATCATCCTCCACTCCACTGATTAATCTGACCAATTCGTTCATTACCAAACACATTTCTCTGCTTATACTATTATTCTCTTCCGACATTGCCTGATACAAATATGCCCAGCAGCTCAGCTGCACATGTCTATTCTCAGCTGTTGAATAGAATGCCTTGCCAACTGGTTTATAACGGTCGCTAAATCCGTTATCCATAATCTCTATGAATGGTAGTTGCTCTAACATCAGTTGTTTCATAATCTCACGTTCTTTGGGGCTGATAAATGCACTGACAACCACAGCTCCATCTCTTGCTGCATCCAACACTGCTGATTTTTGCTGCTCAAAATGTGCTGCATCTTTTCTATGGCAGATAAGGCTTATCTTACGTGGAGATGCAAGCAATTCACGGTTTCCTATATAATCAATAGCTAAGAGGTTGGTATTAGATGATCTTTTTAATCGTTGGTTTATTCTCTCCTGTAATTCTCTGCATCTATCTGGATTCTTTCCAATCATAGAATCTTTAGCTACAGTTGATAATACTCGTTCGGTTGTCCAATTCACAGAATGACTATCCCTTACCACTCTAAATCTGTCTGGCTTCGACCTTGTTATCAATCGTTTACGTGGATTATTGCGGATGTACTGTCGTTTAGTCTCAATCTCTTCTTCTGTTACAGCCTCCACATCATTATAACCTCGAACAAAAAGAGATGGCCCACGATAGGAACAGGTGTGATCTCTATCTTGCCATTCAGAGCGTAATGCTTTGCTTTCTTCATTATATGAAGCATTTTTATCAATCTGCATTCGACGCTTAAGCGTCTCCTCCAAATGATTTCGCATTTCTCTCCAGGGAATTCCAAGAGTATCCCAATAACAATGGGTGCATCCAATCATTAATCCATTTATAATGCGGCCTAAATGCCCATTATTTCCAGGTATTAAATGAAGGAGAGCATGGATATGCTCTGGCATCACTTGAATTTCTTCACAGCTGCAAAATGGATAGAATCTATATATCCCTTTCCATTCATTTTCCACCGCTTTTCCCAATTCCGTCAGTTCACATCGTGGCTCCTCTTTGCTTCCCTCTTCTGCATCAGCATCTCCCACAATATATCCCAATACTGGTGCCTCTCCTCTTACGTTGAGAGTCACATGAAAATAGCCCTCGGTGTATTTGTTGAGAGGGTTTCTTTTCAAAGCATCAGGAGTTTCAGCTTCTTTCTTTCGAATTTTCGCTATCTGCTCCGGTGTTAATTTCGACATATCAATAACAAAATCGATTTTATATTTATTTATAATAATTCAGCATTTTGCATTCATAATTCAGCATTTATTTCAATATCGCTCCTGCTACCGATGCCTGTGGATACATCGCTCCATTCTCAGTCAATGAAATTCCAACTTTGTCGAATGAAACTACCTTCGCCAATCTGAAGATATCACTCTGCTCTGGCCACATTGGATATCCAACTGCTGGACGTATACCTGTCCAACCGAATGAACTAAGTTTCTTTGCTAAATATTGATTTCCAGCCTCCACAAGTCTATCTGCAATTGATTGTGCTAACAATGCTTCGTAGCTGTCGTCGCCTTTCTTCAAATCTTCAATATGGTTGATGAATGGCTCAGAAATTGTCGCCGCAAAGAATCCAAGAATATCTCCCTCTGCTTTGATATGACAGCATATAGGAGTCCACGCGTCGCACAACTGCAATGTATCGTTATCTTTCTTGATTTTCAATCCATCCGCGTCGACAAAGGCAGGATAGAACGACTCAAGAGAATTGATTCCGAAGCCTGGCATCTGCTGTAGTTTGTCAATCAATTTTTCAGCATCCTCACGCAATGATTTAGCCTCGTCGCTTCCCTCTTTCACTCTCCAAACACGATAGAAATATCTCCAGTCGATGATAGATCGAACCTCTGAAAGCGGAATCAAATCATGTGTCTGCTCACCGTAATATGGCGGCTCAACACTCTTCTCCACCTCTTTTTTTTCAGGTGCTGGAATTGAATGTGCTTCAGCCGGTGATTTTTCCTCCTTGCCATTAGCATATTCATCACGTAGACGCTGCTGATATTCCTTAATCTCAGCGATATACGCATCTTTAGAATCAGATAGCAGTTTTGATACGACGACGGGATTTTGTGCCGCATCAGATGCTCTAATCACCACTCCATTAGGATACAAAGGAGCCATCTTCAACGCTGTATGCAAATCTGATGTTGTTGCTCCACCTACGATAAGCGGAGTCGATAATCCTGCTTCCTGCATCATCTTGGCGACGGTACACATCTCCTCAAGTGATGGTGTGATCAATCCACTCAAGCAAACTACATCTGATTTCTCCTCTATCGCTGTTTTTATGATATCATCAGGTGGAACCATCACTCCTAAGTCAGTGACGCTATATCCATTACATGTAAGCACTACGCCTACAATATTTTTACCGATATCGTGAACGTCGCCTTTAACTGTGGCGATTACAAGTTTTCCTGCTGAATGAGCCTCTCCGTCTGATTTTTGGATGTATGGATTCAAGATCGACACTGCCTGCTTCATCGTACGGGCTGTCTTCACCACCTGTGGCAAGAACATTTTACCCTCACCGAATAGCTGGCCCACTTCGTTCATTCCTTCCATCAACGGTCCTTCGATGATCTTCAACGCCGAACCATATTTAGCCATAGCCTCTTCAAGATCTGGCTTTAATGTAGAACCATTACCTGTTTTCAAGGCATTGCGTAGTCGGTCATCACATGTTGTTGGAGCTTGTGTTGCGGCAACTGCTGGTCCAATATTTGATTGTGGTGCCCCACCTGCAGCCTTATTCGCCTTTTCCGCCTCTTTTCTTAATCTGATTTCCTCAGCAAGAGCGATCAAAAGTTCAGTTGCCTCTTCATCACGACGTGTGAAAAGCACTCCACGTATTGCAAGTCTCAATGCATCTGGCACACTTTCGATTGGCATCATCGTAGATGGATTAAGAATTGCCATATCCATTCCACGTGGAATAGCTTCATCAAGGAAGACGGTATGCATAGCCTCACGCACGTAGTTGTTTCCACGGAATGCAAAAGACAAGTTGCTCAATCCGCCTGAAACTCTTGCTCCTGGCAAATTAGCGTGGATCCAATCGACAGCACGAACGAAATCGTTTCCGTAGTTGAAATGTTCGGACATTCCCGTCGCAACAGTCAAAACATTAGGGTCGAAAATGATATCTCCAGGAGGAAAATCAAGATTTTCTCTAAGTAGACGGTAGGCTCTTCCACAGATTTCGATTTTTCTGTCGTAAGTTGTTGCCTGACCTTCTTCGTCGAATGCCATAACAATTACTGCTGCTCCAAATTGACGGATGACGCGTGCGTGGTCAAGGAATTTCTCTTCTCCCTCTTTCAATGAGATTGAGTTTACGATACATTTTCCCTGAGCCCACTTCAACGACTCCTCAATCACCTCAAAACGAGATGAGTCAAGCATCAATGGAAGTCTGGCAATTTCTGGATCCGACGCAATTAAACGGACGAAATGTGCCATCTCAACCTTAGCGTCGAGAAGACCGTCGTCCATATTGATATCTATGACGTTAGCGCCGCCTTCCACCTGTTTGCGGGCGATCTCAAGTGCCTCGTCATAGCATTTTTCATTAATCAGTTTTAGGAATTTACGTGAACCAGCGACGTTGCATCGTTCACCAATCTTCAAGAATTTATCATCCTCTGGTAGAGCTGTGACTGAAAGTGGTTCAAGTCCAGACAACACAAGATTATTCTTATCTATTGTGTTGACCTGATGTATTTTAGCGTGACCCTTCTGAACCTCCTCGTTAATTGCTGCGATATGTTCAGGAGTTGTACCACAACATCCACCGATGATATTTAATAGTCCTTCGTCGAAGAATGGTGCCAACTCACTACGCATCTTGAATGGTGTATCCACGTATTTTCCAAGTGCGTTTGGGAGACCCGCGTTTGGATGGCAGCTTACGTAGCAAGGAGCGACTGCTGCAATACGACGAAGTGATGGCAACAATGCCTCTGCTCCAAGTCCACAGTTCAAACCTACGCTTAACAGTGGAGCGTGGGAAACACTCGCAACGAAGGCTTCAATTGTTTGGCCGGACAATGAACGTCCGCTATTATCAGAGATGGTAAGTGAAACCATCAACTCCACGCGTCGGCCCATCTTCTCCATAGCTTTTTCAGCCGCATAGAGAGCCGCTTTACAGTTCTGCGTGTCGAAGATTGTCTCCATGAGAAAAGCGTCTACTCCACCCTCTATTAACGCACACATCTGCTCCTCGTATGCACTGACAAGCTCATCAAAAGTGATGGTGCGTGCTGCAGGATCATCTGCGTTCTCCGACATTGAAAGCATCTTACCTGTTGGACCGACACTACCTGCCACAAAACGTGGACGATCAGGAGTCATCGCAGTCATTCTGTCTGCCTCTGCACGAGCCAATTTAGCAGCAGCAAGGTTCATCTCACGAATCTTATCCTGCATGCCATATTCAGCCTGCGAGATACGTGTGGCACCAAATGAACATGTTGATACGATATCTGCACCCGATTCAAGATATGCACGGTGAATCTTAGCTATGACGTCTGGATTCTCCATTGGCAAAGCATCATTGTTGCCCTGGATTCCACAAGCCTGGATCATTGTGCCATATCCACCGTCGAGGATAAGGATTCTATTTTGGAGTTGTTTTCTCATTTTGAAAAATGATAGAATAGATTCTTTTGAAAGTTTATTGACAATATGTTGCCAAAAATTGAGGATTGCAAAGGGCGGAACGCCCTTGCCCCTTACCCTTGCGAGCCCGTAGGGATAGCACTAAATAATGCTATAAGGTATTGCCTTCCAGGCAAATGGTTATTATTTATTGCTAAACCCGAGACAAAGTCCCGGGTTACTCTCGCTTCGCTCGGTATTGCCTTCCAGGCAAGGAGCGTATAATAGGCAATTTAAGGGCTTTTTTAGAATATCTCCTTCGCTACACGTGATACCGAATCAGAAGCCATCAATGTGTAGAAATGAAGGTTGTTGACACCGTGAGCAAGAAGATCACGACACTGATTCAAACACCATTCTACTCCTACTTCCTTAGCTTCTTCGTCAGTCTTACATTTAGCAAGTTCATTGGCAAACTCCTCTGGAATATCTGTATGGAACACCTTCGGAAGCACAGTCAACTGGTTGCGAAGCACCACTGGTTTGATTCCTGGGATAATTGGAACTGTGATGCCGGCAGCACGTGCTTTATCTACGAAATCGTAGTATTTCTGATTATCGAAGAACATCTGAGTCACAAGGTATTGAGCACCATTTTTCACCTTCTCCACCGCAATACGCAAATCGGAATTTGGGTTTGGAGCCTCCTCATGCTTCTCTGGATAACAAGCCATTCCGTATGAGAATGGAACGTCGATTCCTTCGATTTTATCACCATATATATCTAACCCTTTATTGAAATCATTCACCTGTTTCTGAAGATCAGATGCGAAATCATTATATAGGTTTTCCTGACCAGCTGGCACAGTCACATTCTTGCAATCTCCACGAAGAAGAAGAAGATTATGTATGCCAAGGAAATTTAGGTCAAGAAGAGCGTATTCTGTCTCCTCTTTAGTAAATCCCTTACAGATGATATGTGGCACAGCCTGGATACCATATTTATTCTGGATAGCAGCAGCGATAGCCACTGTACCAGGTCGACGTAGCACCATGCTTCTCTTTAGTAAACCATTAGCTTCTGGGCGATAGATTGCCTCGCTATGGTGCGACGTGATGTTTATATATTTAGGATCGAATTCACGTAGTTTGTCTACAATCTTATATACACGGTCGATTCCATTACCCTTTAGTGGTGGAAGAATCTCAAATGAGAACACTGGTTTCTGTGAATCTGTAACAAAGTTCTTTACTGTCATAATAATTTAATTTCTTAGTCTACAATTCTTTTAACACTGCAAAATTACGGATATTAGAATTATTGTGCAAATTTGCAATCAAACAAAGAATATTATAAATACAATCTTGACAGTAGTAGAATATTATTCTAAAAATAGGGTTATTTAGCATATAATGCAGAATGTATTATTTTGCGAATTTATATACGAGTTGTCCAAACACGCTTATCAACTATACGCTCGCTCTCCGAGCTCGCGTTTGGGGTGGTTAGGGCCCAAAAAATCAGACATGGGCCCTTAACAATCCTCATTTTGGACAAGTACTATATAATCTCCTAATTTTTTCTTAGTTTGTCTCATTGTGTCATAGTTAATGTATGATAAGAAGGTTTAACCCTTTGCAACATATATTAATTGGTATATTCATATATATTCTTTACTTTTGTAACGATTTGCAAATTCATGAAATAGATGGGAAACTTAAAGAAATTGACACTACTCCACTCCAACGATATGCACGGAGATTTTTTAGCTGAGGAAATTGATGAGCAGTTGATCGGAGGTGTATCGATGTTGTCGGGCTACGTTAGCAAAATACGTGAGCAGAAAAAGAATACTCTCTATTGTGTTGCTGGCGACATGTTCCGTGGAAGTGTCATTGATTCTGAATTCAAAGGAATTTCTACCGTTGAGATTATGAATTTGCTTTCTCCTGATGTAGTGACGTTGGGAAATCATGAAACTGATTATGGCATTGGTCATCTTCTGTTTATTGAGAAGTGTGCTAAATTTCCGATCATTAATGCGAATTTCTACATCCGTCACAACCGTCGACGACTTTTCAAACCTTGTTTAGTTAAGAAAATTGGAGGAATGAAGATTCTTTTCATCGGTATTCTTACTGAGCAAGTGCTTAATGAAACCAAAAAGGATGATACAATCGGCAATATGGTCGACATTACAGATGCAGCAAAAGAGGTGGAGCGCATCTGCAACAGTTATCGTTCGGAAGATATCGATTTGACTGTGTTGTTGACGCATATTGGTTTTGAGGAGGATAAGAAGTTGGCTGCACAACTTGATCCTGCTTTAGGTGTGGATGTGATTATCGGTGGACATTCACATACTCTATTGGATGAACCAGTGGTAGTGAATGATATTATAATCGCTCAAGCAGGAGTCGGCACAAACCAGATTGGCCAGTTTGACTTCTTGATTGACACTGATCTCAACCGTGTCGCATCCTATGAATGGAAAATCGTCAATATATGCGAGGAAAATTGCCCTGTCGACGAGGGTATGGATAAACTTCTTAATAGCTATAAAAAGGTGACTGATGCGAAGTTCAATCGCGTCATCACTCGATTCAAGAAGGAGTTGACACATCCGCGCCGCAACGAGGAAACTTCATTAGGAAATTTGTGTGCTGATATCTTGAAGGATAGTCTCGGCGTTGACATTATGATGCTTGGCTCTGGAGGAATCAGAGTAAACTCACTTGGACCAAGCGTCACATACGGCGATTTCACAGCTTGTTTCCCATACGATGATAATATCATGCAATTGTCTGTCTCTGGAGCACAATTCAAGCAGATGATGCTATTTATGTTGAGAGATGAGCAGTGGACTGAACACTGTGAATTCTATCAGATTTCAAAGGGTGTTGAAATTGAGTATATTAAGAATGAGAAACGATTCTCTAAATTCGATTTCATGGGTAAACCCGTTGCTGACGATCAAATCTTGACAGTAGGAATTGAGAAATACCACTTCATCAATCTTGAGGATTTCACTTCAGTATCTGAAGAGGACGTTGAGCAAAATGCAAAAGCAAGGGTCATATCGACGTCGTGCAATCAAATCTATGAAGAATACCTTTCTGAAAATCAGTTGTTGGATGCTGATGTTGAAGGAAGAATAAATGTAATATAATGGAAAGTTGTGGTTGTCTATTTATAGCTATCTTCATAATTGTAGCTATACTTTTTGTGTTTCCACTTTTTGGATTATTTCTATTGTTAGTTCTGTTAATCGCTAGTTCTTTCATTGATAAAGAGAAACGATTGTCTACTACTATATCAGTATTTGTTGGATCTACAATCTTCTTCATCTTATTTGCTTTATTTACAGCAGCAAATTTATTATTAGGTGGAGAATCAAATCTGTTTTTAGGAGACACTAGATATGTGAATATCAACGACAAATATACCTTCAGGCAAATTGATTATGGCGAATTCGCTATTGAAGGCAATTTAAGTCTATACGCTATTGATAGTATAGCCGACACAAAAGACTATGTATATGGCCATTTAACAAAAGAGTATATAAATGGCAGAGTGAGAGATTCATATTTCACATTATCTTTGAAAGATGGTGAAGTCAAGAAGGATACAATTTTCGAGTATCTCGAATTGCCAAATCAATGTACTAGACAAACACTAAAGAGTGCTGAAAATTACTTGTTTGAAAAAAGTCAAGAGCAACTTCGTGATTGGAAAGAAGTTGTTTTCTGGCCTTTTGTGTTAGCTTTGGTTTTAGCATATGTAATCTCATTTTTCACAAAGAAATTGGTGTTTGGGCTGGAAACTAAATACAAAAATTGGAGAAACAAGTCCGATAATAACAAAGATGACAATCGTCGGAATAATGAATCCTATGATGACAAAAAGGATGAAACGCAGGATGATAAGCATGATGAGCTACCGATGATAATTTCATAAATAATAGATCAAGTATGGGTAAATATGATAAAATGCGAAGTCAGGAGTTTTATGACTTTAGTGGCGACGAGATAATGGAAAGCATACGTCATGCAAATACACTATGTGCTAAATTACAGACAATGACGTTGATGGATCCTGAATATCGTAGTGTGATTGAGGAACTTATTCCAGGCATCCCTGCGTCTTCATGCATCAATCCCCCATTCCACTGTGATCACGGTCATGGTATCAAAATGGGTGAAAATGTTTTTGTCAATTATAACGCTACGATGCTTGACGGTGGAATCATAACCATCGGCTCACGCACTAAGATTGGCCCAAATTGTCAACTTGTGACTCCTAATCATCCTGTGGATTATATGGAGCGACGCAAGCCTATTGAGCGTTGTCTGAATATCACGATTGGTGAAGATTGCTGGCTTGGTACAGGTGTGATTGTATGCCCAGGTGTGACTATTGGTAATCGATGTGTGATTGGCGCTGGAAGTGTTGTAGTAAAGGATATTCCTGATGATTCTATGGCTGTGGGGAATCCAGCGAAGGTTATTAAGAAATTGAAATGATTTTTATTGACGCTCGCCCTTCGGGCTCGCGTTGTGGGGAGGGGTTAGGGCGTTCCGCCCTTAACAATCCTCATTTTGAACAAATTCTAATGAATGACGCTTTTTTCTGTTAAATAAACGAATTTTTGGTTATTTCCTCCGAATAATTGGTATAAAGGATTTTGATAATAATGAGCAATTTTGCACCGTGATTAAAAAGCAAACATTATGTATATAGAAAAGATACAGTCGCCAGCCGACTTGAAAAAGCTGGACATTAAAGAACTTAATATCGTAGCTGACGAGACTCGTGCTGCTGTCATCAACCGTGTTAGCAAGCATGGAGGTCACGTTGGTCCAAATCTTGGATTTGTGGAGGCTACAGTCGCCCTACATTATGTTTTCAATGCTCCCGAGGATAAGTTTGTCTTCGACGTTTCTCACCAGTGTTATCCACACAAGGTGTTGACAGGTCGTGCATCTGGTTTTTTGGGTGACGTGGATGATATGAATGCTATTTCTGGTTATTCATCACCAGCAGAGAGCCCTATCTACGATAATTTCGAGGTTGGCCACACGTCGACTTCAATCAGTCTTGCTACTGGTTTGCAGAAAGCTCGTGATATTAAGGGCACAAAGGAGAATATCATCGCTATTATTGGCGACGGTTCTCTTTCAGGTGGTGAAGCTTTTGAGGGATTAGACGAGGCTTCTGAACTTGGTACTGGTATCCTTATCGTAGTCAATGATAATGAGATGTCAATCGCAGAAAACCATGGCGGAATCTATAAAAACCTTCGTGCTTTGAGAGAATCCAACGGAAATTGCGAGCATAATTGGTTTAAGTCTTGGGGATTTGAATATAAGTATCTTGAGGAGGGAAACGACATTGAGAAGTTGATTGCCCTATTCAAATCCGTCAAAGACACCGACAAACCAACAATTGTGCATATTCACACAGAAAAAGGCCACGGATTCAAGCCAGCAGTTGAGAATAAAGAGGCTTGGCACTGGGGAATGCCATTCAATCCAGTCGACGGATCACGTCCAGCTGGACCAGCCATGGAATCTTACGAGGAGCTATTCAGCAACTGGATGCTTGCAGAGATGAAGAAGGATCCAACTTTGATAGCCGTGACTGCAGGAACACCAACTGCCGCTGGTTTCACTCTTCCAAAACGAATTGAGGCAGGCAAACAACATATCGACATGGGTATTGCTGAGGAACAGGCAGTTGCGATGGCAAGCGGAATGGCTAAAGGTGGATTGAGACCAGTATGGACCGTCTACTCTACTTTTATCCAGCGTACATACGACCAGATTGCACAGGATCTATGCATCAATTCCAACCCAGCGGTAATCAACGTGATGTGGGGAGGATGTGGCACAATGAACGATATCACTCACATCTGTTTGTTTGATATCCCAATGCTATGCAGTATTCCTGGCCTTATCTATCTTGCTCCGACTACATGTGAGGAGTATTTCGCTATGATGAAATGGGCAATTCTTCAGGATAAGAAGCCGATTGCAATCCGTGTGCCAAGCAACGGAGTTAATCATACAAGCGAGAAAATCGAGACAGAATTCAGTTTTGAGTCTAAATATAAAGTGGCAAATAAGGGATCAAAAGTTGCGATTATCGCAGCCGGATCATTCTATCAAAAGGGAGAGAATGTAGTGAAGTTGCTTAAAGATAAAGGTATCGACGCTACCCTAATCAATCCACGTTATTTGAATGCAGTCGACGCTGCCACACTTGATGCTTTGAAGGCAGACCACCAGCTTGTTGTCACATTAGAGGATGGCTGCAAAGACGGTGGATTTGGAGAGCGTATAGCATCATACTACGGCACTTCCGACATGAAGGTTCTTGTCGGTGGAATCAAGAAAGATCTATACGACCGCTTCGACGTCAACAAGTTGCTATCAGACAACCGTTTGCTTGACGAGCAGATTGTTGAGGATGTAGTGAAGATTATTAAGAAATAATTTACTAATAGATTTCTGTCATGGAGGACATTTATCTAAATACCATACAGGATTTTAATGATTACCAAGGGATTGAGACACTTCATCCCTTGGTATCAGTTGTCCGTGTAGAGAGCACAGAGCATATAAAAGAATGTGTGATGCACTACGGCTTTTATGCCATCTATTTGAAGGAAAATAAAGGCTGTAAACTGTCGTATGGTCGTACTCCCTACGATTTTGATGAGATGACGGTGACTAGTTTTGCTCCGGGGCAATCAATCATAGTTCAGCCGAATCCAGATGTTCCGTTTGCCAAATTCACGGCGTTAGTTTTTCATCCGGATTTTCTAAACCGCACGTCGCTCGGCAAAAACATCAGCAGATATGAATTCTTTGATTACACATCCAACGAGGCTCTTCACCTGTCGGCACAGGAAATAGAGATATTCCGTGGCGTTTTGGCGTTGATCCAGCAGGAGTTGCAACACCCTATTGATAAGCACACAAGAGAGTTGATAGTCAGCAATATAGAACTGCTTCTAAACTATCTTCTTCGTTTCTACGACCGTCAGTTTATCACAAGAGAGGAAATCAACCATTCGGTAGTGAAGAAATTCATCACTTTGCTTGACGAATATATCACTACAAAAGCCGAGACTGTAGGGTTGCCAACAGTAGCGTATTTTGCTGATCAATGCAGCCTATCAACTGGTTATTTCGGCACTCTCGTCAAAACAGAGACAGGAAGAACAGCCAAAGATCTAATCAACGACCGTTTGCTTGTCCATGCCAAAGAGTTGTTAGAATCAGACCAGAATACAATAACAATGGTGAGCCGTCAACTTGGTTTTGAATATCCACAACATTTTGTCCGCTTCTTCAAAAGTTTGACTGGAAAGACTCCAAACCAGTGGAGAGCGGCTTAAATAAATTTAGGATTGTTAAGGGCGAAGCCCTAACCTCCCCACCAACGCGAGTCCATAGGACGAGCGTATAAATAATTAATATTTAAAACTATGAAAAAAATTCTTTCAATCATTTGTACTATGTTAATCGCATTTGGTGCATCAGCACAACAGAAATCAAAGACTCTTGTGGCATATTTCTCAGCATCAGGAGTTACAGCAAAAGTGGCAAAACAGATTTCAGAGGCTGCAAAGGCAGACCTATACGAGATCACTCCAAAAGTGAAATATTCATCTGCCGATCTTAATTGGAGAGATAAGCAGAGCCGTTCATCAGTTGAGATGAAAGACAAGAGTTCACGTCCTGAAATGGCAGAGAATATCAGCAGTGTGGATCAGTACGAGACTATTTATATCGGATTCCCTGTTTGGTGGGACGTTGCTCCTCATATCATCAACACTTTCATCGAGGCTAACAAATTGGAGGGTAAGACAATCATTCCATTTGCAACATCAGGTGGTAGTTCAATTAGAAACTCAGTTAAAGATTTGAGAAGCACCTACCCTAACCTAACAATCAAGGACGGCCAGTTGTTGAATTATCCAACTAAGTCGGAGATTGAGAGTTTTGTAAAATAACTTTGATAATCATGAAAGTTGTAGTGATTTCAACAAGTCTGCGTGCTCATTCTAACTCTGATGCCTTGGCAAATGAGTTTATCCGTGGAGCACAGGATGCACGACATGACGTGGAGAAGATCTCCCTCGTCGACAAGAACATACAATTTTGCAAAGGATGTCTTGCCTGCCAGAAATTAGGAAAATGTGTCATCAAGGACGACGTGAATGATATCATGGCAAAGGTTCTCAATGCTGACGTCGTTGTTTGGGCTACTCCAATATATTACTACGAGATGAGTGGACAGATGAAGACACTTATTGACCGTATGAATGCCATGCATTCACAGGATTATAAGTTCCGCGACGTCTACATGCTAACTACAGCGGCAGAGGACGAGGAGTTTGTGCCTAAACGTGCGGAGGCTGGACTTACTGGTTGGATTGACTGTTATCCAGAGTCGAGACTTGCCGGCACACTGTTCTGCGGTGGTGTGAACGATCCACGAGATATCGAAGGCAACGCAAAATTGAAGGCAGCATACGAAATGGGCAAGAAAGCATGAACAAACAGATAACATTCTCTCCAACAGGAGGAACAAAGAAGGTAGCAGATGCTATATGCTCTGGTATCTCTTCCGAAATCAAAACATACGAGTTGTGCAATCCAGAAGCAATGCTCTCTGAAATAGTTCCCACAAAGGACGATTTAGCTATCATAGCAGCACCTGTCTATGGTGGTCGTATTCCTGCTCTTGCCATTGAGCGATTGAAATCAATGGTTAAGGCTAACGGTGCTAAATGCGCTGTCGTAGCAGTTTATGGCAACAGGGCATACGATGATGCTCTGCTTGAACTCTATAAGACATGCACAGAGATGGGCTTTAATGTCATTGCGGCTGTAGGAGCCATTGCTGAGCATAGTATCATCCGCAAATATGGAGCTAATCGCCCTGATGCTGACGATCTCAAAGAGTTGAAAGCATTCGGTGGAAAGATTAAGGATGCTGCAGATGCAGGAAAGACACTTGCAGAAACTGCTTTGAAGGGCAACTTTCCATACAAGAAGGCAGGAAGTGGACCTTATCCAACGGCAAGCAAGAAGTGTACTGGCTGTGGTTTATGTGCTAAACAATGTCCTGTTGGAGCTATCCCTTTGACTGACTTGAGAAAAGTAAACAAAGACCTTTGTGTCTCGTGTATGCGTTGCATCAGCATCTGCCCTAATAACGCACGTTCAATAGGAAAGATTATGCATACAATGATTTCCCTTGCCATCAAGAAAGGATGTGCAGAGCGCAAGCAAAATGAATTATTCATCTGATAAGAATGACGTATGGAAGAAAAACGGATAGATTGCAGTAAGCAAACTCCAGAGGAACTGGAACTTGCTAAAGAACAGGCACAAACGTTGTTCAAGCTAAACCACACTATGCCTTACACCGATGAATATGACGCACTTGTGAAGGCACTTTTCCCAACTATCGGAGAAGGCAGCCGAGTAAACACGCCATTGATGGGCGTTCGCTTCCATGAGGTGAAGATCGGCAAGAACTGCGTCATCATGAACGGTTGTCTGATGATGTCTGCCGGTGGCATAACTATCGAAGACGAAGCAATGATTGCCGCTAACTGCCAACTCATTTCAAACAACCATGACCTTGAAAACCGTTGGGTGATTACATGTAAACCTGTTCACATCGGAAAAAGAGCATGGATTGGTGCTGGTGCAACCATACTTCCAGGCGTTACAATCGGTGACAATGCCGTTGTAGGTGCTGGTTCTGTAGTGACAAAAGATGTTGAACCCAATACTATTGTAGCAGGAAATCCTGCGAAATTGATTAGAAGATTATGAAAAAGTATCTGACAATCATACTCACAGCTATTACCGCCTTAGTGCCAATGGTATGTCCGGGGACATCGAAAGCATATAAAATCAAGCAATATGAAAGCAATTGTAATCTATTTCTCACATGCTGGCGAGAACTATTCAGTAGGCAACATCAAGGAAGGTAACACCAAACTTGTAGCAGACATGATCTGTGAAGCAACTGGTGCTGACCGCTTCGAGATTGTAGCCGAGAAGTCATATGACATGGCATACACTCCACTTTGCGACCTTGCGAAAGAGGAACAGCAGAAAGGCAAACTCCCTGCATTCAAGGGCGGCATAGATAACATAGATGATTACGATACGGTCTTCATCGGAGGTCCTATTTGGTGGGGAACCTATCCACAAGTGATGTTCACCTTCTTCAGTAAATACGACCTCAACGACAAGACAATCATTCCATTTACAACGCATGAAGGCAGTGGTTTGGGAAGTGTTGTCAGCGATTTAAAGAAAGCTTATCCCAAAGCAACATTCAAGGATGCACTCTCAATCTACGGTCACGATGTACGCACAAGTGGCAAGAAGAGTGTGGAAGACTGGTTGAAAAAGCTCGGAATGTAAAAAGCGTATGACAATAGAACAATTCAGAAAACACATGGCAGATGGTCTTCCAGTCGAAAACGGTTCGGAGGCACATCTGCTGATGCACGAAATGTCGCAAGAGGCACTTCGCATCACAGCATCTTGCAAGGTGTAACCATCGGCGAAGGAGCCATTGTCGCAGCTGGAGCCGTAGTGACCAAGGATGTAGCGCCAAGAACTGTTGTGGGTGGTGTGCCAGCGAAGTTCATCAAGAACGTATGATAATTTGGAATTATGATGGCTGAAGTAGGATGACTCTCCTTCTGAATGCTCACAAGAGAAAAATCCTAAAAAATGGTTATCTTTTCTAAATTTCAGGTATTTTCCATCACAAACAAGATGAATAATTTTGCAGTCGTATAATCAATTACAATTCAAGGAAGTCAGTCATGAAACAATTATTTATTCTTACGCTCTCGGCACTTTTACTTAGTGCTTGCTCTCAAAACAAGACAACAGAAGAGAACGGACCAAGCACCTCCACAACTCAGGAATGGGACAAGACCTTTCCATTGAGTGAAAATGTAAATCATGAAAAAATCACCTTCAAAACTCAATACGGATTTACCCTTGCGGCAGATCTCTACATACCCAAAACTGCCCATGGCAAAATGAAGGCTATTGCCGTTAGTGGTCCATTCGGAGCCATCAAAGAACAATGTTCTGGCCTATACGCCATGACCTTGGCCGAGCTTGGTTTCGTCACCCTCGCATTTGACCCTTCGTTTACGGGTGAGTCATCCGGAGAACCTCGTCGTACAGCATCGCCAGACATCAACACCGAGGATTTTCTAGCCGCTATCGACTATCTCGTTATGCGCGAAGATGTAGATGCGGAGAAGATTGGAGTCATTGGCATTTGCGGCTGGGGAGGTATTGCCCTCAATGCAGCCGCTGTCGATCCGCGCATCAAGGCAACGGCCGCCATGACCATGTACGACATGAGTCGTGTGAATGGCAATGGTTATAACGATGAGTTCAACAACGAAGAGGCACGTTTTTCGACTCGAAAAGCATTGGCAGATGAACGCATCAAGGCGATCCAAAGCGGGAAGACAACTCCTGGTGGTGGCGTTGTTGACCCATTGCCAGAGGATGCTCCTCAGTTTGTAAAGGATTATTACAACTACTACAAGACTCCACGCGGTTACCACGCTCGTTCCGGCAACTCAAACGATGGATGGCACACCTTCGGTTGTCAGGCATACGCCAACACACGATTCCTTTACTACATCAATGAGATACGCAGTGCCGTACTCATCGTTCATGGAGAAAAGGCT
>JAZUGF010000166.1:0-9683 GCA_045641065.1 Paludibacteraceae bacterium
CTTGTCAGACACCTTGACGACCCTCATCAGTTTACTCGAGACCATCAGTTTTTGTCAAAAATCAAAACATACAACATTGTTGCAATTTTTTGCTCAATATGTTTGGATTTTAACATAGAATACGGACTCGCGTAGGAGGGAAGAATTAGGGCGTTCCGTCCTTAACAATCCTCATTTTCAACAAATGCAATATAATTACCATAGTTTTACGTTTCCTAAGTGATTTCAAAGCTCTTCGTGGTTAATTATATTTCGGGATAGGCTTTTGCGGAACTCCACATAAAAAACAAAAAAGGTCTCTCAAAACTGAGAAACCTTCTTGGTAGCGGATCCGGGATTTGAACCCGAGTTTCATGCGTGAGAGGCATGCATGCTAGGCCACTACATTAATCCGCCATTTTGACTGCTGTAAACCTCTTACGAGTAAAGTCTGCTGTCTATATCTTTTTAGTAGCGGATCCGGGATTTGAACCCGAGTTTCATGCGTGAGAGGCATGCATGCTAGGCCACTACATTAATCCGCCATATGCAAAGAATTTTGGTAGCGGGAACGAGAATTGAACTCGTGACCTCCGGGTTATGAATCCGACGCTCTAACCAACTGAGCTATCCCGCCATCTTTCCGTTTGCGAGTACAAAGGTAGTACAAATTCCATTACTTCCAAACATTTCATACAACTATTTTGCAAAAAGTTTCATAAAACTCTAACAATCAAACATATCGCATATATTAAAAAATTAAGTATTTTGACGATTCTAATTTAGCATTCCGCATTTTTAATTTAGCATTTTAATAAAACTGCCGTCAAATCTCACGATATGACAGTCAAAGGGTCCCTCTACTCCACTCTTTTGACGCTCTTCATCCCACTTTTTTGCCACATAATACTTATTACTTCCGTCGACAACCAGTTTTTTGAATCTGAAATTCTTCAAATCCTCCAATTTCGTCGTCACATTATTCGCCAAAATCAGAATATCTACATTCAACGGAGCCTCAACACTCTTTTTCACCTCCTCTTTATCAGAAAGAATGTAGACGCGATGATTTTCAAACGCAAAATAGGTTTTAGCCGTAGACGACGGTGATTGCCTCAAATTGTTGGTCCAGAATTCACTTGCTTTCTTTGCCACTTTGGCCGTATCGTTGCATCCAAACAAAGCATTTGTTTCCGTCATTTTGTTAACCGCTGTTACTCCATTCTCATTATACACCGCCAATGTCTTATTTCTCTTCACATTCATTCCGTCAGCCATCGCCACCGCAAAATATACAACTGACAAAGCAGAAGCAATCCACAACAACGATAATCTACGATAATTGTAGTAAGCAGCTATCAGCAGGAATATCACAATCCACGTCGCCACATCATATCCATAAAACGGCAGATGTTCCACCGTGCAGAATGAGATATCAGCAGTGTAGTACACAATCGCATTCACAGCTTCCGCCACAAGAGTCGATATATATAAAACTCCGTTTGAAACAGGCGTCAAAGCCGACAGCAACGTCGACAAACCATATAATCCATAATAGACAAAAGACAAAGGGATCAGCAACGTCACCAAAGGAATCGTGACCAGGCTCGACGCAATTGAGAAAATCGGCAGAGTATGGAACGTCAGCAGGATAATCGGAGATGTGAGAATCTGTGCCGCGATACTGATGGAAACGCTTCCGATGACATATGTTCGGATCTTAGACAACAAAGAAATGATTTGAGAAACCGACGTAGAGACGCGAGATCTCGCGTCTTTACGAGAAACCTCGTTTTTTTCATTCAAGACATGTCTTGTCCCTTCTCTACATGACATTTTAATCTCCGGAATTAAAGTCTCCATTGTCTTCGTCACCGGTTGTCCAAAAAACAGAATAGAATAGACGGCTCCAAAACTTAATTGGAAGCCCAAATCAAAAACATTAAACGGATTGTAGACAAGCATCGCAAAAGCCGTAAACGACACTACATTTATCGGATTCGGTTTACAGAACAACAGCAATGCCACTCTATAAACCGTATACATCAGCGAAGTTCGCACAACTGATGCAGCAAGGCCAGTTAGAAAGGCATAACCCCATATAATTGCCAGCAGAACCGTCGCAAATAGATATGGTCTTTTCTTTGGATGAATTGTCATCCCCACCAAACATTCCACAATGAAAATTATAATGCCGACGTGAAGGCCACTCACCGCCAGCAGATGACTCGTACCAGCTTTGGAATAGGCATCCTTCAAACCGTCATCCATCTCAGTTTTATTTCCTAACGTGATGGCAGCAATCAAATCACGAGCATCTTTATCTTCGCCAGCTTTAGCTATAGCATTCTTCAGATTTTCATTCAATTCAAGAGCAGAAGATTCCAAATCAAATGGGCAAACACAAGGGATTGCCCCTACTTCATCTGAAATCAATAATTTATACTGCTTCACCATCGCCGAAGCCTCAACTCCCTTTTTACGCAAATAAGCATCATAATTGAAGCCAACAGCCTCATCATTCTCTGTTGACTTAAGAGAGGCAGAAAAAGCAACGAAATCGTCCTTTTTGAAGGCGACGTCGCAAGTGTCGAATGTCAACATTGCCAAAACATTGTTTTTCTTGTTTTCGTCTTCGTTTTCGTCAACGTTAATTATATAAACTTCAGCTATCACATTCACCCTCCTACCCTTCGTCAATTTAGGAACAGATTTGATTTTGGCTACATATATGCGGGCAGTTTTTTCACCAAAGACACGAAGATCTCGCGTCTCTACAGATTTTGGATGAACCTGATTTTCGCAAATACCACCAAGGAAAAAGAATGTCAATAATAACGAAAACGATGACGAAAACGAAAACAATGGCAATTCGGTTTTCGTCTTCGTTTTCGTCTTCGTTTTCGTTTTCGTCTTCGTTTTCATCTTCGTTTTCGTCTTCGTCATATATCCCCCAAACGCCACCAAAGCGGCAACAAACGTCACAGCCACACCAATCGTATTGATGTCACCCAACTGGGAATTGTATTCAACAACAATTCCGAAAGCAAAAAAAATTGTCAAAAATAGATATGGAAATCTACGGATTGACTTTACAATAAAATTCATACAATTAATTTGTACCGTTAAACAATGAGGATTGTAAAGGGCGGAACGCCCTTTACCCCCTTTCCCCACGCGAGCCCGCAAGGGCGAGCGTTATAATAAAAACGGGATTTTTCACCCGTTTTTCCATTATATCTTACAATTTCTTCAAACCAGCTATTGTGCCTTTCTGATCCTTAGCACCAAACACGAACGATCCAGCAACCAAGATATCAGCACCAGCGTCAAGAAGAGCCTTACCAGTCTCGAAATTGACACCTCCGTCGATCTCAATCTTGGCATTTGAGCCTTTCTCAACAATCATCTTCTTAAGACGACGAACCTTATCCAATGTGTTTTCGATAAACTTCTGTCCGCCGAAACCAGGATTGACGCTCATAAGCATCACAACATCCGCGTCGCAGATGATCTCCTCTAGTACAGAGACTGGAGTGTGTGGATTCAAAGTCACACCTGCCAACATACCCAAAGACTTGATATGCTGCAATGTGCGGTGAAGATGAGTGCAAGCCTCGTAGTGAACACTAAGAACGTGAGCTCCCAACTTGTGGAATTCCTCTACATAACGGTCGGGATCAACAATCATCAAATGGACATCAAGCGGCTTTGTTGCCTTGCTTGCGATTGCCTTGATCACAGGCATACCGAAAGAAATGTTAGGAACAAACACTCCATCCATAATATCAAGATGATACCAGTCTGCCTCACTCTCGTTAAGCATCACAATATCATCATTCAAGTTTAAGAAATCCGCCGACAAAAGAGAAGGCGATACAAGATGATTCATACTTTTCTATAATTTTCTGCAAAAATAGAAAAAATCTGCGTCTTTATCAGTCTCTTCTCTTCATAAACTGAAACAAAATCAATTTATTCGCAATCCTTTCAATCTGGGAAATAAAGAAGTTCACTCTTATGATATCGGGCAAACCCAAAGTCAAGTGTATCAGATTGAGGAATTAACGGAAACCAAGGAGAATATGTAGAATCCTTCTTGTTGCAAAGTATATGGATATCGCAGGCTGGAGTACTTCCTTGCAACAGAAGTATATATTTCTGTCCAGACAATGTATCCTCAGCAACGTCGGCCACCATCATAGCATGACCATATTTCGCGTTTTTACGAGATTTTGCATCATAGACAAACAAATCCCCTGGTTCAATATCTTCCAAACTACGATGCGGAAGTTCATGATTAAGAGATTCCGTATTGGCATAGCCATACAAATTGTGCAAATAAGCATCAAACCATGGTCTATATCCACCACGCAAATACCTCATTGTATTGTACTGAGTATCGTCAAAGTGTATTGAAAAGAAACGTCTTTGTTGGAATAAATATTCCGCACGAAGATGAATACATGCGTCAGCACACTGTTCAATCACATTTAATATCTTAAAATCCACCACTCTGTAGCAATAAGGTTGGATTGTATCCGCAAGAGCACCGCCCCAAAGGTGAACTACAGAATCCTGATGTCGCAAAGACAAAGAGCGGACAAATGTTCCAAACCCATTTCCCGTTGGAACACGTCTGCATCCGTAAGGCAACTCTATATCCGCCACCCTTCCGTTTGGAGCCTCAACAACATCATAACAAGGCCACCATGGATTAAACAAATAGGTCATCAAAAGGCAGAACAATAAAAATCCTAAAAGAAACAGAATCTTAAAAATCTTAATTATTGTTTTATTTTCCATCAGTTGGTTGAATTTATCTTATGAAAAGTGGACTTTACCTATTTTTAGCGATATGGTACATCTTTAATGTTTTATTCTCTCGTTCAATCTGTAGTTGGTAAACTCCAGGTACATAGTGGGAAAAATCCACGTCATATTCACCTAAATACACACTTGCAACCAAAATCACGCTCGCGTTGGAGTGTGGGGTTAGGGTCCAAATAATAAAAAGCTGGCCCTTAACAATCCTCATTTTGGACAACTGCTATATAATCTCCTTCTTTTTTTGTACAAAAATATGAAATAACAACGAAGAAGATTAGTTTTCTGCCAAATTGTCGCATAATCAGCCACAAAAGTCACTTTCATTGGACTTTTTGTCGCGTCTACAATAATTTTTCATTACTTTTTTGCTCTGGCACACATTTTGAACCTATCTTAGCGTAACACTAAAATTTGATGATTATGGACTTTAAGAACTTCACATTAAAAGCGCAAGAGGCCGTAAAGGAATCAATAAAAATTGTACAGACTAACGGCCAGCAGATGATCGAGCCTGAACATATTTTCAAGGGGGCTCTGAAAACCAGCGATAATATTGTAAACTTCCTGATGAGCAAAACGGGTGCCAACGCACAGAATATAGTGTTTGCCATCGACAAGATGATTGAGCAAGGGCCAAAAGTCAGAGGTGGCGAACCATATTTCAGCCGTTTGACTAATGATCTTTTCCTAAAAGCAGAAAACTTAAGCAAGGAGGCCGGTGATGATTTCGTCACTGTGGAATATCTAATTCTCGGTCTGCTTAATACCGATAGTGCCGCAGCAATAGTTTTGAAAAAATTCGGTATGACTGCCGAGGACACAGCAGCCGCAATCAAGGAGTTGAGAAAAGGTAATAACGTGAAATCGGACAGTGCAGAGGAATCATATCAGGCTCTTGAGAGATTCGCAATAAATTTGAATGAGCGCGCTAGAACAGGCAAACTTGATCCGGTGATTGGCCGTGACGAGGAGATCAGACGTGTGCTTCAGATTCTATCGCGTCGAACTAAGAATAATCCGATATTGATTGGTGAGCCAGGTACTGGTAAAACTGCGATAGCAGAAGGTCTTGCTCATAGAATTATTCGTGGAGATGTGCCTGAAAACTTGAAAACTAAGCAGCTATACTCATTGGATATGGGTGCTTTGGTGGCAGGTGCTAAATATAAAGGTGAATTTGAGGAGCGTTTGAAATCAGTCGTAAACGAGGTTTCTAAATCCGACGGTGAGATCATCCTATTCATTGATGAGATCCACACATTGGTTGGAGCCGGTAAGGGCGACGGTGCTATGGATGCTGCTAATATTTTGAAACCAGCTCTTGCCCGTGGTGAGTTGAGATCAATCGGTGCGACTACACTTGATGAGTATCAGAAATATTTCGAGCAGGATAAGGCTCTTGAGCGTCGTTTCCAGAAGGTCATCGTGGACGAGCCAGACAAGGAGAGCACAATCTCTATCCTACGTGGTTTGAAAGAGAAATACGAGACACACCATAAGGTGCGTATCAAAGACGACGCGATCATCGCAGCCGTAGAACTTTCAAGCAGATATATCACAGACCGTTTCTTGCCAGATAAGGCAATCGACTTGATCGACGAGGCAGCTTCACGTCTACGTATCCAGATCGATTCAGTGCCAGAGGCTCTTGACACATTGCAGCGTGACATCATGCAGCTTGAGATTGAGCGTGAGGCCATCAAGAGAGAGAACGACGAGAAGAAACTTGCCGCTTTGAACGCTGAGATCGCCGAGAAGAGAGACGAATGCTCTGCCATGAAAGCTAAATGGGGAAGCGAGAAGGAACTTGTCAACCAGGTACAGGCTGAGAAAGCGAAGATCGAAGAGTATAAATTCCAGGCAGAGAAGGCAGAGCGTGAAGGTGATTACGCGCTTGTAGCCGAACTTCGTTACGGAAAGATCAAAGATTCAGAGGAGACAATCAAGTCGCTTGAGAAGCAGCTTGAGGACAACGGTATGGGCCGAATGATCAAAGAGGAGGTCGACGAGGATGATATCGCATTCATCGTAAGCCGTTGGACAGGCATTCCTGTGACAAAGATGCGCCAGAGCGAGCGTGAGAAACTTCTTCATTTGGAAGAAGAGTTGCACAAGAGAATTATCGGTCAAGACGACGCTATTTGCGCCATCTCAGATGCTGTACGTCGTTCACGTGCAGGATTGTCGGATCCAAAGAGACCAATCGGATCATTCCTATTCCTTGGTACAACAGGAGTCGGTAAGACAGAGTTGAGCAAGGCATTGGCAGAATTCTTGTTCGACGACGAGACAATGATGACACGTATCGACATGAGTGAGTATCAGGAGAAGCACTCTGTTTCTCGACTTGTCGGAGCGCCTCCGGGATACGTCGGATACGATGAGGGTGGACAGTTGACAGAGGCTGTACGTCGTAAACCATATAGCGTAGTGTTGTTTGATGAGATCGAGAAGGCTCACCCAGATACATTCAATATCTTGCTACAGGTGTTGGATGATGGACGTTTGACTGATAATAAAGGTCGCGTCGTCGACTTCAAGAACACAATCATCATCATGACTTCAAACATGGGATCGCACGAGATCCGTGAGAAGTTTGAGAAGATGACACCAGAGAACAAGCAAGAGACAGTGGAGTCGGCAAAGAACGCCGTAATGGATATGTTGAAGATAACAATCCGTCCAGAGTTCTTGAATCGTATCGACGAGATCGTGATGTTCACACCGCTTAACAAAGATGAGATTGGTGAGATCGTAGGCTTGCACGTCAAGAAGATCAAGAAGATGCTTGCCGACGTGGATGTCAACATCGAGCTTAAGCCAAAGGCAATGGAGTTCATCACAACAGAAGGCTACGACCCAGAGTTTGGTGCACGACCAGTGAAGCGAGTTTTGCAACGATTCTTGCTTAACGAATTGTCAAAGAAACTTTTGGCAGGAAGTGTCAATAGAGAGAAGCCAATCGTTGTTGACGCAAACGACGAAGGGCTATTATTTGAAAATTAAAAGACGAAAACGATAACGAAAACGATAACGAAGACGATAACATAACAGTTATGTCGTCAACGTACCCATAGGTATTTAAGGTTGAAAGAAGGCTGGATTCGTGATTGAATCCGGCCTTTTTGTATTGCATAAACATTTTCATTATCTTTGTAAATCCTTGTGTCTGCCTTACTTTTGTGGTAAAATTGAAGTCAGAATCGGCTACCGTCGCAAGCGAAACAGGTCCGCTGGACCTGTCGAATTGCGTGTGCCGGCAGCGTGTTCGAGGTCCAGCGGACCTGTTTTGACGCAGTCAAGGTTAGCCGATTCCTGCGCAGCAGGTGTCGGGATCATGTGTCGGCAGCGTGTGTCGGCAGTGAATTGATATCGAATAAAAGAATTTTAATTAAAACAAACAAAAATTTATGAAGCAGATTAACGACCCTGTATTCGGGGAATTGGAATACGACGGAGTGAAGAAAGGTTGGACCAAGAAAATTCCTCTTGGAATTTGGGGTGCTGTAGATTATCAGTTAGATCTCATTCTCAAATGTGATGAAGATGAGGAAATCACTGAGGAACAGCGAGATGGGTACAAATCATATTTGAAAAACTTGCCGAATTTTGCTCAAGATGTTCGTGAAACTATTTTCCTTTTTTATAAAGAACATTATGAGGACTTTTACAGAAAATTCCGTCTGCCTGATAAACTTAATATCGATGTTGCTGATGAGAAAACAACAATTCGTTTTTTGTCTCCATGGTCATTATTCATTGATAGAAATGGAAATTTTGGTTGGTTGTCATCTTATATATCTGATAGATATCTCATTTCCGTCATTTTATCCGATGGTAAGCCTAAAATCTTCAAAGGTTGGAATGTGCTGAAGTTAGATTATGGCAGAGTTGATGACGATGTGTTTGGTGAGATGTATTTTGATCAAGGTTGGTGTAAATGGATAAAGACAGATATCAATGGAATTGATGGACAATGGGTAGAACTTTCAGTTGAAGCTATGTTCAGTGATGATGAAATAACTCCGAAACAGAAAGCTAACTATCAAAAGTATCTTCAGAATGAAAAGAGATTCTTGGAAGAGTATCCAAAGGCATTGTTCGAATATTATAAGAAGAACTATCGTGCTATAACTAAGATTTGGGATGATGCTGATTTGTTCAACCCTAAAAATATGGACGAAAAGTCTGTTAAAGATCTAGTGCAATTACAACGTTTATATTTTGAGGATGGAGAACGTTACGGATGGCTATGTGAATGTGATTGGGATGAGGAGAATGGTTTAGCTATCTATTACGATAACGACTACGATGGAATCTGCATAGGCTCTATAGATTCTTTGGTCATCTGATAAACATGGCTGTGGGCCAGTTTCCCAACCGTGGCAACGGTTGTCCTAACAGGCCATGGTTGACGAAGAGGCGAAGCCTATCGTCTACCGTGGCCGACATATGAAATTTGATATATTAAAACAGAAAACAGCGATTTATATGAAAAATCAATCGCTTGGAAAACACCACAACATGTTGTGTTTGGAAAACACCCTAACGGTGAAAACATTAACAAAGAAAACCGTTGGGATTTCCACTGCAGATTGGTTTCCCGACAATTACGCATTACGAATTACGCATTACGAATTAAATAAAAAACTATGAAGCAGATTAACGACCCTGTATTCGGGGAATTGGAATACGACGGAGTGAAGAAAGGTTGGACAAAGAGAATTCCTCTTGGCATTTGGGGAGCGGCTGATGATGAACTGTTAGATCTAGTTATCAAGTGTGACAAAGAAGAAGAGATAACAGAGAATCAGCGAGAGGCTTACAAATCATATTTGACTAATTTGTCAAATATAGCTAAAGAAGTGCCTGAA
>JAZUGF010000167.1:0-46651 GCA_045641065.1 Paludibacteraceae bacterium
GGCGGAACGCCCTTGCCCCTATACCTCCGCGAACCCGTAAGGGTGAGCGGGGAAAAAGACACTTAAAAATATCCAGCTTTCTTTCTGTCCTCCATTGCTGTTTCAGAACGTTTGTCGTCGGCACGTCCACCTCGTTCCGTGACTCTACTTGAGGCGATTTCATCAATGATATCCTCAATGCTGTTGGCTGAAGATAGTGTCAAACCAGTACATGTGATATCTCCGATAGTACGGCAGCGAACTTGCTTCTTGACAACCTTCTCGTTTGGTTTCAACTGCATGAATGGGTAGTGAGCGTACCAGATTCCGTCGCGCTCAAACACGTCGCGCTCATGAGTGTAATAAAGGCTTGGCAATGGGATATTCTCCTGAAGAATATACTGCCATACGTCCATCTCAGTCCAGTTTGATATAGGGAAGACGCGGAAATGTTCACCTAAGTTTTTCTTTCCGTTGAAGATATTCCATAGTTCAGGACGCTGGTTCTTTGGATCCCACTGACCGAATTCATCACGGTGGCTGAAGAATCTCTCCTTGGCGCGAGCTTTCTCCTCGTCGCGACGGGCTCCACCAAGAGCAGCATCAAACTTATATTTCTCAAGAGTGTCGAGCAGAGTCACTGTCTGGAGTTTGTTACGAGAAGCGTTGAATCCCTTCTCCTCTACCACTCTACCCTCGTCGATACTCTGCTGAACGCTTCCGACGATAAGTTTCACACCCAAACGGTTGACCAATTCATCACGGAATTCGATAGTCTCGATGAAATTGTGGCCAGTATCAATATGTAGGAATGGGAATGGAATCGGTGCTGGATAGAAAGCTTTGTAAGCCAAGTGAGCCATAACGATAGAGTCCTTACCACCAGAGAAAAGCAATACTGGTTTTTCAAACTGTGAAGCGATCTCTCTTATGACGAAGATTGCCTCCGACTCCAATTCTTTCAAATGTGTAATCTTCTGTGACATAGTATAATTCCTTTCTTTTTATTTCTTAACCTATAAGATGAAAATCAAGCGTTTTCATCGATTTTCTTATACATATTGCAATGACAGATGTCATTCTCTCTGTAATCCTTGCACGGACATTTCTTGTCTTCTCCCTCCAGTTGGTTAGAACCACATGGACAATACCCTCCGTTCTTGATGCACAACTTCATGATGTTCGCAGCAAATTTGGTCTTCTCCCAACCATCTTTGATGTAAAAACCATCAGCATCGATAACAAATCCACTTTTCTGTGCCATAGTTTAATTTTCTATTTGTTTCTTTTTCAGGATGCAAAATTATAGAGGATGGGCTACGTGGGAAATCGCAGTTGTTAGGCATTCTTATAACATAAGTATGTGATATAGGTTTAGGTAAAGGTCAAAAAATAGTAATAGATATATTAATCATTAATTGATTTTCATTATCTTTGCATTACTAATTACAGTACTTAAAAGAAAACAATTATGGCAATTCCAATTAAAGCTATTCCAACCCTAATCGGTGAGGATGCAATCCGTTTCAGAGAAGAAATGGAAACAAACGAAAAAGATTTTTTAAGACGAGAAAAAGAAGGAAAACTCAAAGACAGAGATAAAGATCCTTTTGTTATCAAAATGCGTGAAGTATTAAAACGTTCTGGATTGTAATGAAAGGAAGATTAGATATTTTGGACATTTGTATTCCTGAATTACTAACACAAAAAGTTCTTGAGGATTGTAACAGTTTTTCTTGCGGAGACAAAGACATGGACGAATTCTTTTATAAAGAAGCTCTAGCATATACACATTTTCGTATGGGTAAATCATATTGTTTCCGATTGATTGAAAATCCATTAGAAATAGTTGCTTGTTTCACTGTATCCAATGACAGCATCAGGACATTTGATTTGGGCAGTTCAAAGAAAAACAAACTTTGGAAGGAGATTTCCAACAGAGAGAAACGATTAAGCCGTTATCCTGGCATTCTTATAGGACGGTTAGCTGTATCATCGAAATATGCAAACCAAGGATATGGATCCGACGTGGTACATTTCATAAAAGAATGGTTTGTTTCAGACGATAATAAATCAGGATGCCGTTTAGCTATTGTGGAGGCAAAGAACGATCCTAATATATTGGCATTTTATGAAAGGAATAATTTCAAATTTCTATTTAATTCAGAATCAGATGAGTTCAACTATATGCATATGCATGACAAGCAACAAATGACTCAATTAGAGAAAATAAATACTAGACTTATGTATTGCGATTTATTGGCTGAATAATTCGTTTCTATTTTTACATAAAAAAAAACACGGATTGAATGGAAAATAATCCGTTCAATCCGCGTTCAAATGAAAAAAATTGCTTTTTATTTAGCTTCCCGTAAGGGATGTATTCGATGTGCTGGGCGATATTTCCGTCGGCATCGGTGACGTAAGATTTAGAACCAAGATGATCTGGATGATAGAAGAAGACATGATCTGCCTAATTTCGACGCAATTCGTTGTGTAGGCTCCCGCCGTTCTTGTTTCGTGCTAGCTCTTACGGCTCGCTCGAAGGTGTGGGACAAGGGAGTTCCGCTCTTGGGAAATCCCTATCCTGATACCAAGCTCAGAATTTAAGATCGCTTGTCGTACGCATCATATATCAAAAAGAGGAAAAGTCTTCTGGATTCTGCAACTCTAATCAGATACTATTCAAATGATTAAGAACAAATTGTCTATACGCATCAGAGGCTAAAATTACTACAGTATTCTTATTTAAGTAATAATGTTCTTTTCTGATAACGGTTTCTGCACCTTCAAACCAATTAATAGGTATTCCATCAAGTTCTTTTTCTGGTATAAATTCCAACTCTCCAGCAAATAAACCTTTTGTCGCTATCTCTATTGTCTCTTGTGCGAGTTTTGACAATAACTGAACATCTTTACTCTGATTAATCCTGTTTCTTAGTTCAATATCGGATGAAAACCTTTTATATGTCAAGGAAATGATTTCGACAAAGGTATTTGATTCATCATCATCAAATCCATCAAACCAGATATCTCTTGCTATTAAATTACCGTCTTTAGAATATTTAAGAAATTCCTCTTCCGTGAGAATATAACCTGGCCTTTGGTCCGAATCTTTGGGTATATCACCCCAAGTTGTACCAGCATTTGTTGTTGGCGATAAATAATATGTTCCTGTAAACTTACTATCATAGTACCTGTCTATAATAAGGGACAATGTAAGAAACATATTTTCATCGACTTTCATAATGAAAGTTCCTTGATACAATGATTTAGAATTCTGAAAATATATAAATCCTAGAGATTCTAAACGAGGCTTTAGTTTTGATATTAATATTTTTTTTGTTAGTTTCATATTTATTAATTTTTTGGTCCGATATAAGATGAAGAACCTGGCAAACATTTAGGATCTTTAGGATTATAAAATGCAATTATATACGAGTTGTCCAACACATGCGTTTTCTTTATACACTCGGCCTACGGCCTCGCGTTGGGAACGAGGGCAAGGGCGTTCCGCCCTTTGCAATTCCACATTTCCTTAACTCAGCCATCTGGGATTACCAGAATTAATAAAGATCGCTTTTCAAATCATCGATTTGATGTTTGCAAAGACAATTATCTTTTGGAAATCATCTTCACTATGTTTCATTTTCTTATCCGCTCGCATATATGAGCTTGCCGCATTATTCTTTCAACATATATTTTCCATTTGTATTTGTAGAAACATATATTTTATTGTGGTATTTTTCTTGCGGTTCTAATCCATACGACCATAAATATGGAGAAGGAGAAGCTACTTGCATTCCAAACACTAAATATTCTCCATCATAAGGATATAACTTTTTTAGATCAAAAACATACCATTTTCTTTTCTTTATCTCAGCCCCCCTCTCTTTTTTCTCGCGTACATGAGATATAAAAACAAAATTTGAATCATTTCGTGTTGCGTATATAAGATACGCCATACACGTATCCTTTTTATATACAAAGCCTTTGATTTTTTTAACACGCATTGGTGCTTGAGCCAACATACAAGCAGAAAATAACAACATACAAAAAAATAAAAAAATCTTTTTCATCTCATTATTTCTTCAATTGTTAATTTATCCTTAATAACATCTCTTTTAAAGCCACCATATATGTCCGTCGATGGTTTTGCTATAAGTTTATAATATGCAGCCTCTCCTTCTCCTCCATACATGAAGTCTCCATTACTATCATATCGTTCTAATTCTAAAGAACCTGATTGTGGACTTGCTTTACTATGTGCTTTATAAATATCGGGTTTTCCACACCATAAATCGCTTCTTTTGCTGACACTTTTTCCTTTATTGAGATTTGAGCACCAATATAAGCTTCTGTAACCTCATGGAAAAGCATTGATCCTGTTTCTTTCTTAAATGCCTCATCTACTAAATCCAATACTTCGGGATTTACCTCCTGATTTGCAACAGCTTGATTGCCATGGACTATATTGCCCATAAATGCACCTCCCAACAAAGCCCTATTTGAACTTGTCCTATATCCACTTGTAGTTTTTAGTCGAACTCGAATATTTTTATCTGATATAATCTGATTCAATTTATTAATATTTCTTTGCTGATGTTTTGTTACTTTTTCTCCAGTATACGCTCCAGAAACGAATCCCCTTTCATCCATAGTTAAAGCATAACCACTACCTACTTTTGCTTGTAAATGGCTAACTGCCAAATCAATATTTTTTTTGTCTCCAAATAATTGTAATTCCCTTCCATCCTCATCCACCATCATCACCGGATTTCCCGCACAATAATTATACGGGCTCATTCCAGCATACTTCTCGAATAGAGGGTCGACAGAAAGCCAATCCTCGAACGGAATTTTAGAGTTTTTCGATTTCTTCAAGAGACAATCCACTCGCTGTTTTAATGATTTCAAAATCAATCCCCTGTGATTTAAGACTCTTCGCCATAGCAATACGCTCCTCGACTCTTCCTTTCTGAATTCCAATCGCTTCACCTTCCTCCCTTCCTTTTCTTTCAGCAGATGAAATAGTGTTATACATGTCTCGGAAATTCTTCAAACTTTCCTCGTAGTCATAACGTTCCTCTTTTGTGAACGCTGCTATTTCCGCGACGTCGAAAAGTTTTCTGAATATGCCTTCGGTCAAGGCTTCGGGCTTATCCTGTAGTTGGTAGAGATTCTTAATGACATAAAGCCACTTGTCCATAAATGTATCAAGTTCGGACTCCGTCTTTCTGAACTTTGGCATCTCAACAAAAATGAAATTCAATTTGTCGCTGAAATCTTTGTTGTCGTCGTCCTTTAGTTTCACCTTTGTAATTACCTTGCTGGATTCATCGGTCTCATCCATCTTGAAGTTAAGAATGCCGACAACGTATACAGGCGAGAGACTGTAGTTCCACGGCAAATTGTCCTTCTTTCCTTTCTGTCCTTGCTCACGGATTGCAAAAGACGAGTAATAGATTGCACGGTCTTGAAAATGATCCTGCTTCGCCTTCTGCATCTCCACAATGAAACGTTCGTCATTCGCTGTCTGGCAATAGACATCGTAAATAGCTCTTCTTTCGCTGATACTATCCCCAAGATTCTCACTGTTAAGATAAGTGAGGTCAATTATTTCCGCACCGTCTTTACGGTCAAGAAGGCTGTTCAAAAAACTGATTAACAAATCCTTGTTCGCCTCCGTTCCAAAAAACTTCTTGAAGGCGAAATCAGTGTAGAAATTTATGTAGCGACTTAACGCAATACCCGGTATACACATATTCTATCTTATTTTTGTTTGTTACTATGCCACAAAGGTAATATTTTTTAGTCATTATCATTCATTATTCATTCATTTTCCATCTCATCCAACGGTAGCTTTTCACTTCGTGAAAAACCAACCATTGGCTATTTTGACAACCGTTCCACGGTAGTTTAAATGCTCGATACCGTGCAATATTTCAACTCTCGCCTACGGTTCGCTTCTTCACCCTCTCCCATCTTGTACTTCACCTTGTTATTCCACTTATCTTTGCTATACGTCTGCTCCACCAAACAAAAACACGGATTGAACAGAAATCCGTTCAATCCGCGCTCAAATGAAAAAAATTGCTTTTTATTTAGCTTCCAATTTCTGCAAAGCCGCATCCAATTTCTCCTGTGGAATAGTGATATATCCAACTCCTTCGTTGGCATTCTGACCTTCAGTAAGGGCGTATTTCAAGAATGCTACTGCTGCAGGATTTGTAGGAATACCATTTGATACAAGATACAAGTCGCGTGCTGGTGGTGAAGGATACTTACCGTCGGCAATAGCCTTTGTCAACTGATCTTTAGTGCCATAGAAATCTTCTTCTGGATCAATCTGTCCATTTCCATTCGCGTCGACGGGAAGAACACGGATGCCTGGCAATGGTTTTAGTGTGTTGTTGTCGTAGGCATATCCGATATTGTTCAAACCGATGGATGTGATATTCTTCTGAACAGCATTCGCCACTCCTGGATCTCCATTCACACCCTCACCCAACAAATCCTCCTGGTGTTTGCCAAGCCACTTTGCCCATGTCTCCGCAGCTCCACAAGCGTCGCTACGTGTAAACACTGTTATAGCAGTCTCATCAGAGGTTCCCAACAACTGTCCCCAAGTCTTGATTGTTCCATTAATCCAGATATCAGTGGCTTGAGTCTGTGATATTCCATGTTTTACGAGATCAGCATATAGAGGATTGGCTTCATTGATTGTAGGCACTACCGCGTCTTTTGCCACTGGGAATCCTATTGCTCCTTTGGCTGTCTCTGCGTCGCTCACCTCACGACTTACCATTCCGAAATCAACCTGTCCTGCAAGGGCGTCAGTCATTCCTTTTCCTGCTCCTCCACCCTCAACTTCTATCTTCACATTTGGATGGATCTTCTGGAAATCCTCTGCCCATTTCACTGCTAACGGATATAGTGCGAATGCTCCAGATAGTGAAACTCGTCCACTAAGATCATCACCACTTGTCTGAGCCTCATTGCTCTTATTGCCTCCACATGAGACTGCCAATGCTAATAATGCGAATCCTAAAAAGGATGGAAATAATTGTGTAAAAATCTTTCTCATATTTATGTAATAATTTAATTGTTTATTTTTCTTTTCTTATCGCTCGCCTTCGGCTCGCTTTTAGAGAGGGGGTTAGGGCGTTCCGCCCTTAACAATCCTCAGATTAGAATTTGACTGACAACTGAGTCTCAAATAGAGATGCGTTCTCCTTCTGGCTGTTAGAGTAATCAGTTAGGATATAATTGGTTTGTAGACGGATATGTTTGTTGATTATCCAGTTGAATCCGATTGTGAGGTCGTTCTGGATATCCTCGTCTACGCTCTTATCTTTCTGGTAATATGAGTAAGCGACCACTGGCTGGAATTTCTTTGCGAATGTGTAGGCAGCGATAATGAATGCACCTTGCTGATCCACCTTATCTGTCTTACCATATAGATACTCTGAACGAATGAATAGATCTCCTGTATTGACTGTGAAACCAGCTGAAGTACGGTTACGTTTGATTGCATTCTCATTGATATTGTGTCCTGCAGCGATTGAGTCTGCCGGAACCGCTTTTGCTGTGTAATGACCTACATATTGGCCAGCCTCAAGTTGTAACTGTTTGATTGGATTGTAAGTTAGCAACAATGCGACGTTTTTGTATTCATCATTATCCTTAATGTTGATTCCATTACCGTTGTAAAGACCAAGTTTATATGTGAATACATCATAGCCTTCTTTATTTCCAACCTTACCCCAGAAACGGATACCCACGTCACGAGCATTAGCTGATAATCCACTCACGTCGCTATAAGCATGAAGTTTATTTACTGCTGTAGGACGCTCGACGGTGTACATAGATGCTGGACCTTCAAGACCCTCTTGTGAGTAAGCCACCTTAAATTGTCCGATTTGGATGTTGAACGCCTTAGCAGGTTTGAAATTCACGTAAGCGTCTAGAATTTTAGGTGATGATTCCCATTCTGCCTGAACTCTATAGTCAACGAATTTTCCAAATTCACCAGCGAATGACAAACGGACTCTGCGGATATCAAAACTGTTTGGTTTAGTCTCCTGTGAATCATAGAAATAACGAGTTTGGATCAAACCAGATACCTTAGGCACCGAAGGCTTAACATTTTCCAAAATAGACTTACGTTCTTTCTTTACTGTATCTGAAGACGCTGCTGATTCCTGATTCTGTGCGCTCACCGTGCTTGCTGAAAGTATCAGTGCTACGGCTGCAATAAATGATTGTAATTGTTTTCTCATTGTCTTATTTCTTTTTGTTTGACAATGCAAAGGTAGAGGGTTTATGGCTGGTAGGAAATAGCGTCAAAAGGGTAAACTTATCACATAAGTTTGGGAGAATGATTATTTAAGGAGATCATATAGCAGTTGTCCAAAATGAGGATTGTTAAGGGCGGAACGCCCTAACCCCTTCATCCATCGCGAGTCCGTAGGACGAGCGCATTAAAAATAAGCGTGTTTGGAAAATTCGTATATAATTCTCAACTTTTCGTACTGTATACTCATAATTTTATAAAAATAAAACGACCCCCGATTTGAGCATCAATGAGAGGCTTGGGGGTTCTGGTAATGCAAATGTAGAAACATATTTTCTATCTCGCAAGTAAAACAACAAAATAATCAATGTGAGATCATATTTTAAGCAATTATCTTCTCTTAAAATCAAAAATCCCCGAAAACGCCTTCTGCTTCCGGGGATTTGAACATATTTAAGTACTAACGAACTGAATATTAGTCTTCTTGTACAGCCTGCAAGATGTCATTATAAAGGTCGTCCACATGCTCAAGACCAACGGACAATCTAATTGTTGTGTCCAACACATCCATTGCTCTACGCTGTGATCCTGAGAACGGTCCGAAGATTGTCGACGCGGTATGGATTGCCAACGATCGGTTGTCAAAGAGATTGCTGGCTCTGTGGATGACATTTAACCTATCTATGAATCTTAACGCAGAAGCTTTGTCGGCAAGGTCGATTGTCAACATCGCTCCTGACGTATTGCCATATTGTCTCTTGGCTATTTCATAGAATGGATTATCTGGCAATCCTGTATAGTTGACTCTCTTGATCTGTGGAACTTTTGTCAATCGTGTCGCCAATTCCAACGCTGTAGCCGACTGCACTCTATAGCGTGCGTCCATTGTCTCTAATCCTACTGTCTGCATATAAGCCGCATGTGGTGTCATGTAGCTGCCGAGATTGAATAATAACTCATAGCGGATGCGACGGTTGAAAACTGGGAATGTTCCGTAGTCAATCACTAATCCGCCCAAACTTGTGGCTCCTCCCGACACATATTTAGTACTGCTCACCACCTGCACATCCATTCCGATTGCTTTGCCATCAAACTCTGTGAATGGTATCAATGTGGTGTCACCGATGACTGGCACGTTGTGTTCATGCGCGACGTCGGCAAGCATCTTCACGTCGGCTACCTCCATCTGTGGGTTTGTGATGATTTCGAAGAACAGTGCACATGTCTTGTCGTCCACTGCTTTTCTAACTTCCGATTCATCAAGAAGATTCACTTCCCTCACCTCCACTCCAAGATTGCCGAGTGTGTTGCGGAATAGCGAAACCGTATTGCCGAACAAATGGTTCGACGTAACTATATTCATTCCTGCTTTTGCCACCGCAATGATAGCGTTGCTGATTGCTGCCATTCCACAGTTGAAGGCGAATACGTTAGCTGCGTCTGTAAGGGATTTAACTCTCTCTTCGAAGAATGTCACCGTCGGATTCATCACTCGTGAGTATTCTGGATCAAGCACACGTCCGCAGAAGACGTCGCTCATGGCTTTTGCGTTGTCAAATTCAAAACTACAGCAATGATATACTGGCATACTGAGTGCTCCGTATGCGTCTTTCTTCATGTAATTTGTGCCTGTAGCTATTGTTTGTTTTTCCATATTATAATTCTATATTCTATTTTGATTATTCGGACAGGTTTGAAATCTGCACATACTATTCATAACTATTAATTAAGACAATTATATACGAGTTGTCCAACACACGCTTTTTTTCTTTATACGCTCGCCCTTCGGGCTCGCGTTGTGGGAGGGTTAGGGCGTTCCGCCCTTAACAATCCTCATTTTGGACAACAGCTATATAATCTCCTTAATTATTAATTATTAATTAAGAGAATGCTCCGTCAAGATATCTTCTTGTCAATTCGCTTTGTGGATTATTGAAGACGTCGCGTGCTGAACCTTGTTCGATGACTTCACCTAAATACATGAATATCACATGGTCAGCAATACGTTGTGCTTGCTGCAAAGTATGAGTCACCATCACTATCGTATAGTCTTGCTTCAAATCCACGAATAGTTGCTCCACCTTTTTAGATGAGATAGGATCAAGTGCTGATGTGCTTTCATCTGCAAGAAGCACAGACGGCTCAACAGCCAAAGAGCGTGCCAAACATAATCTCTGCTGTTGTCCACCAGACAATCGTCCGGCAGGAGATGATAATCTGTCTTTCACCTCATCCCACAAACCGATACTGCGTAGATAATGTTCCACCACAGCATTTAGTTTATCCTTGCCACTGATTCCATGGATACGGCAACCGTATGCGATATTGTCATATATAGACATCGGCAGAGGACATGGTCGTTGAGGAACAAGACCGATATGTCGACGCAATTCGATAAGATCCGAACCATGTGACTTGACGATATTACGGTCGCCAAGCAATATGTCGCCATCAATTTTGACTCCTTCCGTAGTGTCGATGATTCTGTTGAATGTGCGAAGCAATGTACTCTTGCCACAACCGGATGGACCAATTATACATGTGATTTTATTCTTCGGTATAGATACAGTCACGTCTTTCAAGATATGAGCATCTCCTATATGAATATTTAGATTGCGCACGTCTATTCCGTTGTGCTCAATCTTCTCAAATTTCTGTGTTGGATTAAACTCTGCCATAAATACCCGTTTTCGTTAATAATTTAATTTTCTGCAAAGGTATTGCGATTCAGACGGGTGGACAATCGCATACTTATGTGATATGAATCACTAACTGTATGTGATATGGTTCACTACTAGTTGTGATTGTCGGCAGGTATATATATGTCTAATTTTGCAATCGAAATTAAAGACAAACTAAAGAAATTAAACTTATATGATTAGCGTAATAGTAAACCTACACAATCAGGAGAACACCATAATCTCCGCTTTACAGTCGTTGGTGTCGCAGACAGCCCAACAATGGGAATGCGTCATCGTGGATAACGCATCTACGGATGGCAGTGAATTTCAGGTCCGCTCATATCTTATAGACAGACGAATGCGATACTTTCGTTTGGAACAGCAGGCTTCCATCGAAGAGGCAAGAAACATCGGTTTGCAACAGACTACAGGTGAATGGGTTATCTTCGTCGACGGTGCTGACTTCTTGAAATCCAATGCGTTGCAAGCACTTTACTTGGCAGTTAAGACATACGGCACACAGTGTGGAGCAGGCAATTATGGAGTGATTCGCAACGGTGAGATAAGCACTCATAGTTACGAACCTTCAAGAAAATATAATCAGAAAGAGGTTGCAAAAGGCAAATTATCAGTGGTAACGGGGGCATCGATATTCAGCCGTAAGATTGCAGACAAACCAGAACTATGGAGAGAGAATGACTTCGCGTACACCGACCATCTGATTCTAATCAGTGGAGAAGAATCGGAACCGTTAATCAAAGAGGTCAAACAACCTTGGTGGAAACGTATATTACCAATATAAAACGTCTAAAGACGTATTAAAAATGATTTGTATAGCAGTTGTCCAAAATGAGGATTGTTAAGGGCTCATTTTGGGACAACTCGTTTATAAACTTATAAATAATATTTCATGAGTTACCGAATAATAAAAGATAAAATCGCAGGAGTTGTAATGACCATCTTCACCTTGCTATCCTTAATCCTTGTGGTGGCGATGGCTGTGGGATTATGGCTCAAATCCTCCGACATCTTAGCCGAACATTCGTTGTGGGATTTGTTGACCGCATCGGAATGGAAACCAATGAAGAATCAGTTTGGATTCCTTGCATTCGTCTCCGGCACTTTTTACGTCACAGGAGTCGCGACAGTAATAGCATTACCGACATCACTGTTGATGGCTGTATTATTGACGGAATATAGCCGTAGTGTCGTCAGAAGATATATTTTCCCGTTGCTCGACATCCTTGCGTCGCTCCCATCAGTGATTTATGGAGTATGGGGAACATTGGTCATCGTACCGATTGTCAGCGATATCATCGGACCAGCAGTAGGCACAGCGACGTCGGGCTATACCCTACTCTCAGGATCAGTCGTGCTTAGTGTGATGATCCTACCGTTGCTTGTGAGCCTATTCATCGAGATCTTTGGCAACGTCGGCATTGATTTGCGTGAATCCTCACTTGCATTAGGAGCCACACGTTGGCAGACAACCAAATATGTGGTATTGAGAAAAGGATTGCCTGGAATCATTGCGTCGACGGTACTTGCCATTAGCAGAGCATTAGGTGAGACAATCGCAGTTTTGATGGTCTGTGGAAACCTTATCATCGTGCCTGGCTCATTGCTCGACGCATGTTATCCGATTCCAGCGTTGATAGCCAACAACTATGGCGAGATGCTCTCACTGCCACTTTATGAATCAGCATTGATGTTTGCAGCGTTCATATTGTTTTTCATCGTATTAGTGTTTAACCTTGGTGCACGTCTGTACCTAAAAACTCTTAAAGCAGAATGAAACAGTTTAAGTATATAGAAGAGAAAATCTTCAAAGTATTGATGTATTTATCACTGCTCATCGTCGCTGGTTTTGTGTTCAGCGTACTATGGAGCATATTGAGAAAAGGATTGCCAGTGTTGACGTGGGAGATGGTATCCTCGTTGCCTGGATCCGGATTCTATGTTGGCAAAGACGGAGGATTTCTCAACGCCATTGTCGGCTCACTCTATATTGTGCTTGGAGCCACATTCATAGGACTGTTGATTAGCATTCCTGTCGTCTTCTATCTGAATGTCTATTTGAAGAAAGATTCAAAATTCGGATATATAGCGCGATTAGCCTTCGACGTTTTGTTTGGAATCCCCAGCATCGTCTACGGAGCATTTGCATTCACAATCATGATTTTAGTGGGAATCAGAGCCTCATTATTGGGAGGAATAATCGTGGAGACGCTGCTTATTGTGCCGATCTTGATCCGCAGCATGGATGAGGTGGCCCGTACGATCCCCAAGGATCTTCTTGAAGCGGCCTATTCACTTGGAGCAACGCGAATTGAAACCATCGGAGTCGTTGTGCGACAGATAGCGCCAGCCATTGCCACTGCCACCCTACTATCCATCGGCAGAGCCATGGGAGACGCAGCCGGAGTAATGTTCACAGCTGGATTCACCGATTATATTCCAGAGTCGTTGACTGATAAAGCCGCCACACTACCCTTGTCAGTCTTCTTCCAGTTGTCCGCCCCACAGATTGAGGTTCAGAACAGAGCATACGCCGCAGCCGTCGTGTTGACAATCATCATATTGATTCTAAGTTTGTCAGGCAGATTCATAATGAGATACTTCTCGAAGAATAAGGTTTAACGTTGACGTTAACGAAAACGAAAACGAAGACGAAGACCAAAACGAAGACGGATAGATGAGTTGTTCATCTATCCGTTTTTTTTTTGCTTAATGATTGTTGCTTAATCGCTGTATATAGTGACTTGCGAAACTTGAACAGTGACTTAATATCACATTTATATGTTATTTACTGACATATAGTTACATCCTAATTTTGCAAAAAATAAAATTAGTTATGAGTTATAATACTTTCAAAAAAACACTTTCTAAGACAGTCGGTGAGTTAAGTCAGGAAGATTCATATAAAGAATTTCGTCATGAGTATACCGAAGGAGTGCCATTACCGTCTGGTGAGGTGCTTCATCAAATTGTAGATCTTGTACGTGGCATTATTTTTCCTGGCTATTATGGAAACTCGTCCGTGAATAGGGAAACCATTGGATATCATTTAGGTGTAGAAATAGAGAGGCTATATTCCCTTCTCGTCACTCAGATTCAGGCAGGTCTTTCATTCTCAAACTATGAAGAGAGTGCAGCATTCGTTTCGGCATACACCCAGCAGACATTGAACAGAGAGATTCTAAACATAGCTGAAAACAGAGCAGAAAGATTCATCGAAAGACTTCCGGAATTGCGACGTATCCTTACGACTGATGTTATTGCTGCCTTCAATGGAGATCCTGCAGCAAAAAACTATAGTGAAATAATCAGCTGCTACCCTACCATCAAGGAACTTACAATCTTCCGTATGGCTCATGAACTTTGGAATCTTGACGTACCTCTTATTCCACGTATGCTGACAGAGATGGCGCATTCAGAAACAGGAATAGACATTCATCCCGGAGCAACAATTGGTGAGTATTTCACAATCGACCATGGTACAGGTGTAGTGATTGGCGAAACATGTATCATAGGAAACAATGTTAAATTATATCAAGGTGTTACATTAGGTGCAAAGAGTTTTCCTCTTGATGAAAATGGTCATCCACAAAAAGGAATCCCTCGTCATCCTATTCTTGAAGACGACGTGATTGTCTATTCCAACGCGTCAATTCTTGGGAGAATCACAATAGGTAAAGGAGCATCAATTGGTGGAAATATCTGGGTCACACATGATGTTGAAGCAGGTGCAAGTATAACACAAAAAAACGTAACACAGAAAAGCTGGACATAACAAACGTTAGTTACATATCACTTAGGCATTTACCTTATAAAGGTTATTTCATACGTTTACAAACATCTGTAGTTTTGCAAATAAAAAAGAGAATATGGGCGAAAAGAAATTAAGCATTATTGCGTTTAGCGGAGACTTCGACAAGTTAACAGCGGTATTCACACTTGCTACAGGAGCAGCGGCTGTAGGATACGAAGTAAATATCTTCTTCACATTCTGGGGTCTCGATGCCATCAAACAAAAACAAGGTAGAGCAGCCTTGGGTAGCAACTGGTTGACAAAGATTTTCGGTGTAATGATGGGAGGACTCAACGTCGCTCCAAACAGTCGTTTCAATTTCCTTGGTTTAGGTCCTTGGATTTTCCGAAAGTTAATGAAAAAGAACAATGTTGCGACTCTTGAGGAGTTGGTTGACGCAGCTAAAGTTTTGGGAGTCAATCTATATGCATGTGAAATGGCGATGCACGTGCTTGGATTAAAGAAAGAAGACTTCATTCCTGAGGTTAAGGATGTGCTTGGAGTAGCCTCTTTCTTGAAATTATCAGACGGTGGTCAAACATTGTTCATCTAATGGTATAGTTTATTTAATCATTGATATTAACAGTATTAACAACTATAGAATATGGCAACAAAAGTTTTAGATATCACAAAAGAGCATTGCCCAATGACTTTCGTAAAGACAAAGATTGAGCTAGCGAAGTTAAATTCTGGAGACATTCTTGAGGTATTACTTTCAGAAGGTGAGCCGCTTGACAATGTGCCACGTAGTGCAAAAGAACAAGGGTTCAATGTGTTAAGCATAGAACATATTGAAGGCACAACACATAAAGTGACAATTCAAAAATAATAATCAATAAAACAAATCAAACACAATGGCAGAAAGAAATTTACAACGTAGCGTGACTACAGCTACAGCCAGAAAACTGGCTACAACTACGAAGACCGCCCCTCAAATGGGCAGCATCACACCACGTCTTTTGCTTAAGCTTCTACCTTGGACTCAGGTAAGTGGTGGCACTTTCCGTGTTAATCGTACAAAGGTTGAACTTCGCAAGAGTGATCGTCTTGCTATTGAGTATTTCAATGGACAACCATCATTCTCTGCAAAGAGTTTGAAATCGATACCTCTATTCTCTGAATTCGATGATGAAATTGTAAACAGACTAGTTAGCTCATTTGAGGCAACTGAAGTGGCAATTGACAAGCTATTCGTTGAGCAGGGAAAAGACAAACAGAAGTTCTTTATCATTGCAAACGGACAGGCAGAAGTATTCAGCAAAGGTCCTCACGGTGAAGAATTGCGTATAGCATTGCTTGGCGACGGTGAGTATTTCGGAGAAACAGACCTTCTTGACGATGCAAAGTCAACAGTATCAGTACGTGCTATCACTCCTACTGTATTCTTGGGGTTGAAGCTATCCGAACTTGAGAAGTTCATCAAAGATGTACCAGATTTCCGTGAGACATTCAATAAAGCAGTCGACAAACAACTTCGTCTAAAGGCGAGCGTCAACGACCACGGAGAGAAGCACATCGATTTGGTTAGCGGACATGAGGAGGACAACATCATTCCTGAGACATACATCGACTACGAGGAGAATCCAACAGAGTACTCTCTAAACACTTTGCAGACAGTAGTTCGTGTGCACACTCGTGTCACAGACCTTTACAACAATCCTTACAACCAGCTTGAGGAGCAGTTGCGTTTGTCTATCGAGAGCATCAGAGAGCGTCAGGAATGGGAGCTAATCAACAACAAAAACTTCGGATTGTTGGCATCGGCTAATCCTGCTTACCGCATCAGCACTCGTTACGGAGCCCCTACTCCAGATGATCTAGACGAGCTACTAAGCCTTGTTTGGAAAGAGCCTGCATTCTTCATCGCTCATCCACGAGCTATCGCAGCCTTCGAACGTGAGTGCACATGGCGTGGTGTTCCTCCTGTATCTATTGATCTATTCGGATCTAAGGTTATCGTTTGGCGTGGTGTTCCAATCATCCCTTCTGATAAGATTGAGGTTGAAGGACAGTATCTAACAGGTCGTGGCGTCGGAACAACAAAGATTATCCTTGTACGTGTTGGCGAAAAGAATCAGGGTGTGATTGGTCTTCACCAGAGTGGTATTCCTGGAGAAATTGCACCATCTCTAAGTGCACGTCTAATGGGATTGGACAAATATGGTGTTGCTTCTTACTTGCTTACAAAGTATTTCAGTTTGGCTGCCCTTACAGACGATGCGATTGCAGTTCTTGAGAATGTTGAGGTAGGTTACTACCACGACTATCAGAATCGCAATTCTGTAGAGAAATGATAAACATGGTTTTGCATTCCGATTTTAATCAGTAGTGTATTGATAATCGGAGGATAAACTAAAAAAAGTGAACGATATGTTTCAACAATATGAATTAAACAATTTTCTTCAGTCCGACGACAGGTCTTTTGAGCAACTTAAAAAAGCGGCTCAAGAGGTTTGTCCGGAAGAGCTGCAGGACTATCGCAAGAGCATATTGCCAGACGATGAACTGAATCTTTCAGAGTTGGAATCTGAATTCAGGAAAATTCTTGAAGGTGGATTGCCATTCTCCGATCTCGGAGGTATAGGGAATTTGTCGTTCAGAAATAATGGAATTGCTAATGAACCTGCAGTTCATCAGAACAACCAGCAAGACCATATCATTGTAAAGGAAGATGGTTTTGGAATTGGTATTCCTGAATCTCAGAAGTTGCGTGAATTAGACTTAGGTGAACCTGACTCTCTTGATTCTAATACTATAAAAAAGGATTTCCCTGTATTAGATCAGAAGGTTAACGGACACGATCTTGTTTGGTTGGACAACGGAGCCACTACACAGAAACCAATCCAAGTAATCGACAAGATTTCAGATTACTACAAGCATGACAACTCCAATATCCATCGTGGTGCTCATACGTTGGCTGCCCGTGCTACTGACGCATACGAAGAGGCTCGTGAAAAAGTGCAGCATTTCATAAATGCCAGATCTTCTGAAGAAATAATCTTTGTCCGTGGCACTACAGAAGGAATCAATCTTGTGGCTCAGACTTACGGACGACAATATTTGACTCCTGGTGATAATGTGATTGTATCAGAACTTGACCACCACGCAAACATAGTTCCTTGGCAACGTATAGCACAAGAACGTGGTGCGGAGTTGAAAGCTATCCCTACCGACAAGAATGGAGATCTAATTCTTTCTGAATTAGAGCGTTTGATCACACCAAGAACTCGCTTCATCAGTGTAGGTCATGTCAACAATACATTCGGAACAATCAATGATGTACAGCGTATTATTGATATAGCACACTCCCATCAGGTGCCAGTGTTGATCGACGGTGCACAATCTATAGCACATACGGCTGTTGATGTGCAAGCTTTAGACGCAGATTTCTTCGTCTTCAGCGGACATAAAATCTACGGGCCAAACGGAATCGGCGTCGTATATGGAAAGAAAGAGCTTCTTGACAAGATGCAACCATGGCAAGGTGGAGGCAACATGATTAAAGACGTCACAATTGAGCGTACTGAATATAATGAGCCACCAGCACGATTTGAAGCCGGAACGCCTAACGTGGCAGATGCGATTGGTTTGGGAGCAGCACTCGACTATGTTAGCCGCATCGGCATCAGAAACATCGAGCATCACGAGCATGAACTTACTGAATACGCTCGTCAGCAATTGTCATTGATTCCAGGATTAACACTGCTTGGTAATCCAAAAAACAGAGTGAGTGTAGTATCATTTGTTCTTGACGGAATACCAGTGCCAGAGACAGGCAAACTCCTTGATCAGGAGGGAATCGCCGTAAGAGCTGGACATCATTGTGCACAACCTGCATTGCGTGCTTTAGGTTATGAAATGAGTGTTCGTCCGACTTTCGCAATGTATAACACACGTGAAGACGTGGATAAATTAGTGATTGCGGTAAGAAAAATCGTTGGCTCACGATAAATAGACAAAAAACGGATAGATGTGATGATCATCTATCCGTTTTTTTTAGTATTTCTATAATACACTAGATCAGCATTCCTCCGCTTTCCACTCCACAATATTTCTCTCTTCTGTGCTGAAATTGACACCAATCTTCACAACTGGTTTATCTTTGGATGAAACTTTTTGTGCATATTTCTTCATATCGATCTGAGCCAATGCTTCGTCGGCAGACTTGTCTCGCTTGCATTCGATCACATAGACACGATTGTTTGTTTCAAAAAAGACGTCGATACGTCCGCCTAATCTTGGAAGCTCCACTGCCGCTTTGAAACCTGAGAATCTTATCATCAGGTAGATCATGTTGCGGAAGTTTGCCTCTATCTGTTTTACCTCGTTGCTCTCAAACGGTATCTGCCCCATTATCAGCTGGATCTGAGACATGAATTCTTCAACATCGTCAGCTTCGATTGCATCTCTTAGTAGACGAAGATTATAATCCCCTTCTATATCGTCATGTTTGGAATACTCGTTCATCAAACATTGGATAAAGCCTTCCTCTACCTCCTCGTTAGGAAATCCTAGCGAATAATATCTGCGTCCATCATAACTTTTAATTGTAAGATATCCACTCTGATAAAGCGCAGCCACAATATTTTCTTCTCCGTTTCCAAACGAAGCCATTGTTTCAGCCGTTGCATCTATTCCACTGCCGAATTTTGTCAAATCATACGATCTTTGTTTTAGCATTGAGGTCAGATATGTCGGAGTGCCAGTGGCAAACCAATAATTACCCAGCTGTCTATCTGACAACGAATTTAACAAACTAAACGGATTATAGACATCAACAAGTTTCTCGCTGAAATGATAGCCGTCATACTTATTTTTTAGCAAAGAATACATCTGCTCCTTAGAGATGTCTTTCTCGTCGGCAAACGCCTGTACCTCATCATCAAAATAAGAATGCAACTCTTCTTCTGATATACCACAGATGGTATTATATTTATTGTTGTTTGAAATGTCTTTCGGATTATTAGCCGCACTAAAAATACCAAGTTTGCCATAGCGAGTGACGCCTGTAAGAAATGCGAAACGGATATGTTGGTCGGCTCTTTTCATAATTCCGTAAAGTCCTTGAAGTGCAGCTCTGTTCTTATCTTGAATTTCTTGTAGACCAATAGTATCAGTCAACGGTTTGTCGTATTCATCAATAAGGATCACAACCTGTTTTCCAGTCTGTTGTTTTGCCCTGCTTACTACTCCATAAAAACGGTCTCCCAAAGAAATTTCATCATCACTTTTCCCATACTCCCTTTCCCATGCCGTTAGATATATGTTCATTCGATTATTGATTGCATTAGGATCTGTGTAGTCGGCACCAGTAAAATCTATATGAAAAACTGGATATTTCACCCAATCCTTCTCAAGTGTCTCCATGGCAAGACCTTTGAAAAGATCCTTCTTTCCTTGGAAATAAGCCTCAAGAGTAGTGGTAAGCAGACTCTTTCCGAAACGACGTGGACGGCTGAGGAAATAGTATTTCCCCTCATCCACAAGTTTATACACAAGGTCTGTCTTATCAATATACAGATAACCACCTATGATTATTTCTTCAAAAGTCTGTATTCCAATAGGATATTTCATACTAATGCTTTTAGATTAATCGACGTCGCAAAGATAGCGAAAAAGTTTTAGGTTTCAAGTTTCAGGTTTAAGGTTTCCAATTTCGCATTAAATATAAAAGTCCGCTTCATCCACCAAACCTGCTCGCATTGCGTATTTCATTGCGTCGTGAGCACAGTTGACATTCAGTTTACGGAAAATATTCTTACGGTGGGAATTTATGGTGTGGATACTTGAGAATCGTTCTGCGGCGATTTCCTTCGTCGTCTTTCCCTGAGCAATGGCTTTCAACACTTCTCGCTCAGTCTGAGTCAAATCATCCTTATGAAGCTCTTTCTCTGTCTCACGAGTAAGCAGAATCTGAGTTGCCTGCTGGGAAATATATCTTTCTCCACGCACTACATATCTAAAAGATTCACGTAGAATATCCAAAGTTGCATCTTTATAAACCACTCCAATACGCTGCGAATTATAGATGACGTAGCGTAAGAAATCAGGAGTTAATTCTTCGGATAGCAAAAGGAATGTGACGTTGGGGTTAGCGTCACTCAAGAGTACAAGTTTCTCGCAGTCATTGAAATCAAAGAGTGTGTAGTCGAGTACCACCGCTGTCGGCTTTTTATCTCGAAGCAACGCACCTAGTTGCTGACAGTTGCATGCATACTCCACTTCTGGAGCACCGCCAGAATACTCTGGAAGTGCACGTATTATTGTCTCAGCAGCCAATGCTGTTAGTGCTTGATTATCTGCTATGATTATACGTTCTGCATTCATCTTGAATCTCTTTTTTCGTTCTAAGTCATTTTTCAAAGGACAAAATTACTCCAAAAAGAACAATATAGCAATATTTATGGTGAATTATAGATTATTATTCTATTAAATTCAATTTTCGATTGATTAATATTCTAATAACGATGTGAATATGCTTATAACAAAAGAATAATTATGAAATTTTATCAAAACGCTCGCTCACAGAGCTCGCTTTAGTAGGGAGATTAGGGCTAACGCCCTTTGCAATCCTTATTTTGGACAATCATATTCGCGTTGGAGAATGATTTATGTTAAGCAAATTCTCATTTACACAATGTAGATGAATTCCACGACAATTATGAATTACGCATTACGAATTATGAATTAAAAAAGAAGCCCAAACTATTTTTCCAAACAGTCTGGGCGAAAGAAATTAAACTATTACAGGGAAGCGGGTAACTTCCTTCTCCTTTATTCTAAAAGCATTCAGCACTGGTTCTCCAGGAGCCACATAGGGTTGTCCTGAGACATCTGGAGAGAGCGACAGAATGAGATAGAGTGCATTGGGATCAAAAGCAAGACGTTTGTCTTCTTCTGATGGTCGACTTGGAGATGCCGGGTGACTGTGCCATCCTCCGATGACGGCCAAACCGTGTGTGCGTGCATACTTGATAGCGGCAAACTGTTCTTTGGGATCCAACGAGAAGTGCTCTACAGCGTGGTCGATATTTGTCAACGGATAATTATAAGTTATCGTCTTCTTTCCATCTTCACCAACTATTCCGAGTGCATAACCGCAACTTTCCACTGGCGCGTCTTTCTTTGCTTGCTCCACTATGGAATCGAATGCTTCTTGCGTAATGTGTATCACTTCGTTGGATTCTTGCCATCCGTATGTTTGTTCTCCTATAGTCATATAAATCAATATTTATGGAAATACGCTTATTTTTTTACGCTCGCCCTTCGGGCTCGCGTTGGTAGAGGGTTAGGGCTTCCGCCCTTAACAATCCTCATTTATAAGCCACAATTTCGAATTCAGCATTTAGCATTTCGAATTTAATCTTACTTGTGGTTTTTCAAGTCACAAGTAGCTTGTTCGTAGTCGATAAGCTCTGTGATTGTAGGATTTTCTCCACATAGCTTACAATGCTTGTTGTGACGGACGCTTATCTTGCGGAAATCCATTGTCTTGGCATTGAATGTAAGCAACTTGTTTGTTAGCAACTCACCGACTCCTGTGATATATTTCAATGTCTCCGCAGCCTGGATCGTGCCAAGCATTCCTGCGATTGCTCCAAGCACTCCAGCCTGTGAACATGTTGGCACTGCGTTTGGTGGAGGTGGAGCTCCGAACACACAACGATAACATGCAGAACCTGGCACATGAGTGAAAGTCTGGCCTTCGAATCTCAAGATTCCTCCGTGGCTGAATGGTTTACCTGCCTGGACACACGCGTCGTTGATCAAAAACTTCACTGGGAAATTATCAGTACCGTCGACGATGAAATCATAATCCTTGATGATATCAAGAGCATTGTTTGCCATCAACAAGTCCTGGATTGCATTCACTTTGACATTCGGATTGATTGCCAACATCTTTTCTTTAGCCGAGATTACCTTTGGCACATCAACGTCTTTTGTGAAATGAATCACCTGACGCTGCAAATTTGAAAGATCCACCACGTCGCCATCGATGATGCCTATTGTGCCGACTCCGGCTGCTGCAAGGTAAAGTGAGACAGGGGCACCCAAACCTCCTGCTCCAACAACCAATACCTTGGCCTCTTTTATTTTTTCCTGTCCCTCTACACCGACATCCTGCAATAGAATGTGGCGGCTGTAGCGAAGCAGTTCTTCTTCTGAAAAATCAAACATAGATATAATTACAAAATATATTAATAATTGTCGCTCGCCCTACGGGCTCGCGAAAGAGGAAGGGGCAAGGGCTTTCCGCCCTTAACAATCCTCATTATTGCAAACCACCATCGTAGTGAGCCCCAAACAATTATGAATTATGAATTACGAATTAAAACTGACCTCCTCCCATGAAGTATAGGAAATCCACTGAATCACCCTCCTTGATCTGTAGGGTATCGAATTCCTCACGCTCAACGAACTCCTCGTTGACCTGAACACTTACCATCTCAGGTTGGAAAACATTGTTTGCCTTGATCAACTCTGAAACTGTTAGAGGCAACTGCACCTCCTGGTCTTCTCCGTTAACAATAATCTTTGCCATAGTCTATATTCCTTTCTTTTTTTATTTTTCTACTCAGTCAACGTCAACATCTTCGTTTTCGTCTTCGTTTTCGTCTTCGTCTTCGTTTTCGTTTTCGTCTTCGTTTTCGTTATTATAAATACTTATCGATTGTGTCTGTGATTTTCAACTTGTTCACAGCACCACTTAGTCTATCCACAACCTCACCGTTTTTCAAAATCAAAATTGTTGGGATATTTGTAATTCCAAAATGATCTGTGGCAGCCTCGTTGTTTTCTGCATTACACTTACCCACGATTGCCTTACCCTCATAATCATCTGCCACCTGAGCAATGATCGGCGACAATCTCTGACATGGTCCACACCAAGTCGCCCAAAAATCTATTACCACTACTCCATCCTTATTAAGGAATTCTTCGTAATTGTCGTCTGTAATCTTTAATTCTGCCATAGTTTAATTTCATTTAGTTTGTAATTCCTTTCTTTTTACAGTTGCAAAATTACTCTGGTTTGAGCACCTCCGAAATAGCGATTTGATGGTAATCGTATCACATACGTTTGTGATATCACCCCTCAAATCCCTTTACAATCTCCAATATTTCAGCAAGTTTATCCTCACCATGCTGTATTGAGACAAAGTTGCCTTCAAACTGCGACGGTGAGATATAGATTCCATGTGAAAGCATATAGCGGAAGAAGCGAGCAAATGCCTCAGTATCGCTCTTCTTCACGTCGCCAAAATCTTTAGGAGCGACGTTACCTGTGAAGAATGGAGTAAACATATTGCCTACATGGTTGATGACAACCCCCTTCGGACGCAATATTTCTGCCAACTTAGTGATGAATCGTTCGGCTTTTGCATTTAGATTCTCATACACATTCGGCTGACTAAGCACATCAAGTGTGGCAAGACCTGCTGTCATCGCAATTGGATTGCCAGATAGTGTGCCAGCCTGGTAAACAGGTCCCAATGGAGACAACAACTGCATGATTTCTCTTCGTCCACCAAACGCTGCTGCAGGGAATCCGCCGCCAACAATCTTACCGACTGTAGTCAAATCTGGAGTGATGCCATAGAATTTCTGAGCTCCACCTAATGTCAGGCGAAAACCTGTAATAACCTCATCGAAAATCAACAATGATTCATTCTCGGTTGTGATTTCTCTCAAGAATTTCAAGAAATCGTTCTGTTGTGGCACAACACCCATGTTGCAAGGCACTGGCTCAACAATAATCGCTGCGATTTCTCCCTTATGCTGATTAAATATTTCTCGTAAAGCATCCTTATCATTAAACGGTGTGACGAGGGTGTATTTAGCAAAGTCTTGTGGCACACCTGACGAACTACTAATACCACATGTGGCGACTCCAGATCCAGCACTAACCAAAAGATGGTCGGCATGCCCATGATAACATCCGTCGAATTTGATGATATAATCACGTTTTGTATAGCCACGAGCCAAACGGATTGCAGACATTGTGGCCTCTGTACCAGAATTAACAAATCTCACCTGCTCCATCGACGGAATCAATTCCGATACTCTTTTTGCCAACTGAGTTTCAAGCAATGTCGGTATACCATAACTTGTTCCGTTTGGAATAGCATTCAACACTGCTTTCTGAACATTAGGGTTAGCATGTCCTGCAATAAAGACTCCCCACGAAAGACAGAAATCAGTGTATTGATTTCCATCAATATCTGTCAATGTCACGCCTTCTGCTTTCTGTATAAATAGTGGAGTCTCCCCTACACTTCTCAAAGCTCTAACCGGACTGTTGACACCACCAGGAATATATTTTTGAGCCTCTTCAAAGGCTATTTTTGATTTTTCTCTGCTCATAGATTTATCTATTAAGACTAACCATATCAATTAAGGATTGCAAAGGGCGGAAGCCCTTGCCCCCTCCTCCTCCGCGAGTCCGTAGGACGAGCGGCTAAATGGGGTTGATTATCCTACTAATTTTTTGCGATACTGCTGCCAATGCTGAAGATTAGCAATCTCTTCTTCAATAATCACCTCACATTTGCCAACCTCATTTGCTCGTTTCTGCAAATTCTGCTGAGCCAAATGTTCGATCTGTTGAAGATTGAAAAGAGTCTTGCCAGAAAGAGATGTAACGTCATCTTCTATATCCTGTGGATTGGCAAGATCAAACAACAATTGCGGTTTACCCGAAGGCAAATCTGTAGATTTTATGATTGTATGAGGAGCCGACGTCGCACTTATAATCACGTCGGATAAACTAAACAAATCCTGCTTTTCACTCAATGAAAAAGCCTCAACATTATCATACTTATGTGCAATCTCCTCCGCTTTATCCAAACTACGGTTGGCAAGGAGAATATTCGTTGCACCACGAGCAATTAAGAAATTAAGGATAGATTCTGTCAATTCATTCACACCTATGACGCTCACCACCTTATTTCCAAGATCCGGCAATTCATTGCAAAGAATGTCCACCGTCACCTGAGAATACGAGACTGCACCACGGGCAATACCTGTTTCTGTTCTAACTCTATGACCAACGTAAGAAGCCGTTTGGAACAGTTTATTGATAGCAGACGAAAGTTTACCCGACTTTCTCGCTTCAAAATACGACTGTTTAATCTGGCCAAGAATAGCTTGTTCTCCCAAGAGTGGAGATTCAAGACCGGCTGCGACACGGAAAAGATGACGTGCCACGTCGGCAGGCACATCACCGTCGCCCCAGTACAATTCAGTGCGGGCGCATGTTTTGAGCAATACGCCATCTTCCCTTGGTGCGAGCAAGATAGGCGATTCGCTTCTATTGTTTACGATTATTGAATTTACCATTGTTGTCTGTATTAGTTTAATTTCTGAGTGCAAAAGTACAGACCTCCCAATGGGTAGGAAATCGCAAAATATGGGGGATTATATCACATATGTTTGGGATATGGAGACACGACACACGCTTCCGACACCTACTGCGCAGGAATCGGTTACCCATCTTCACTTCGTGAAGTAAGGTCCTCTGGACCTACTAACACGCATCCAACATACGCTATTCATTTTTTGTATATTGTCACAAACTCCGTTGCTCTTTCCTTAATATATTGAATATTAGTCTTTATCGCGTCACGAATACGCATACTCAAATGGACATCTTTAGCGTTGCTCGACACTGCGATAGTCAAATCTCCATCCTTATATATCGCAGGTGATGTGAAATCACAAAGTGGTGGATTATCACATACACTCGCCAACACATGTCTCTCTTCCGCATCTCGTTTGATACGTTGGTTGAGTTCTGTGTTCTCCGTGCAGACGTAGACAAGAAGTGCACCATCCAAATCAGAAGGTTCATACTCCTTCTGAACCAGAGTGAAAGGGAGTTTATCAAAACCATCTCTAAACTCTGGCGAAATCACCGTCGCATCATCCGTGAAGCGGGAAAGGATAGTGGCTTTATGTAGGCCTACCCTTCCCCCTCCAATGATGAGTATCTTTTTCCCTTCAATATTTATATTTATTGGCAAGAAATTCATATGTTATTTTATAGTATTAATTAGAATTGCTCAAACACTCTTTTTTATACGCTCGTCCTATGGACTCGCGTGGATGTAGGGTTAGGGCGTTCCGCCCTTAACAATCCTCATTTAATATCTAAGCAGTATTGTTTTGCGTAGTAAGAGATGATGTATTTTGCACCAGCTCGTCGGATTGCAGTCAACGATTCATGGAAAATACGTTTCCTGTCAAACAAGCCCTGCAATGCGGCATTCAAAAGCATTGAGTATTCTCCCGACACCTGATATGCCACAAGTGGATACTCTGGGTATTCTTGAGCTGCTCGGTAGATGATATCCAAATATGCCAACGCCGGCTTGACCATTATCCAATCCGTACCTTCTTCAATATCTGCTTTGATCTCTTCAAGTGCCTGGTCTTTTGTTCGGTAATCCATCTGGTATGTTTTGCGATCACCGAATGACGGAGCTGAATCCGCAGCATCACGGAATGGACCATAATATGCAGACGCATACTTTGCCGAATAGGCAAGAATACGTGTGGATTTTGTTCTGTCATCACTATCAAGTCGACGTCGCAAAGCCTCAATCTGTCCGTCCATCATTGCCGACGGTGCCACAAAATCAGCTCCGGCAAGTGCATGTTGGTAAGCCATTTCTGCAAGTAATGGAAGCGTACTGTCGTTGTCTACATCATTATTGACAAGCAAACCACAATGTCCGTGACTTGTATATTCGCATAAACAGATATCTGTGAAAACAACCACTTTAGGAAATCTACCCTTGATTGCTTTGACTGCACGTGAAATTAGATTATCAGAACTGTACGCTGCAGATCCACGTTCATCTTTTTCATTTTGAGGAATGACACCAAATAACAAAACCTTATCTATACCCAACTTCAAAAGTTCCGCGATATCATCAAGCAAAGTGTCAATTGAGAATCGGTCGATGCCTGGCATTGTTTTGATTGGTTCTTTTCGGCCACTTCCGTCGACTACAAAATATGGATATATAAAATCTTGAGGTTCAATAGGATTCACGTCTGCGTATCTATCTCTAACCTCCTGTGTTAGTCTATATTGTCTGAATCGTTTCATATGTTGTTTTTCCTTTAGCGATGAATAATAAATGTTTTGGAATATTGTTGCCCCAAATCGGATTATAGAGTGATTTGAAAGCCTCAACCGTTGATGGAGAAGTGAAAATCACTTTGTCCACCTTGTTCAAATCAATCGGTTGGGCATCGGGATTCGGGCGATTCGTGTAGACTGGAATATCCTCCACCACATGTCCCTGTGCAGTCAAACCGTCGCTCAATGCCTTCAATCCTTTGTCGGAACGTGGCAAAATTATCCGTTGCGACGGGAGTTTGCTGAAATACTCCAACAACCCTTCTGCAGATTCTGTAGGAGATTCGAAATCAGGTTCAATGCCTCGTTCTCTTAATTCTGCCGACGTCACTGGTCCCACACTTGCGATTCGTTTTCCTTCCGTCTTCCCATTGAAATATCTCACTCCATAGCGAGACGTGAAGACAATCCAATCCGCTTTAGAAGTATCAACATCCACACCTGTCGGAGCAATTGTAATCAACGGAGTTGGTGATTGTGTACCAGTATCATACACTAATTGCTTTGTTGTTTCTGCCTCAAATCTCACCACATCTCCAATCATCAATAAAACTGGGGTATCTTTGAAAATTGCAAAACGCAACTCCTTCAATGAAGAATAGATTGCTCTCTGATTGGGCAAAGAGACATTTGTAACAATAGCGACGGGAGTGTTTTCGTCTCTTCCGGCAGATATCAACGAATCAGCAATCTTACTGATGGAAGAGCCTCCCATATAGTATAGCAACGTGTCAGCGTTGGGAGTTTGCGGCTCATCACTATGCCCCAACACCATCGCCACACTACGAGCAACTCCACGATGAGTAAGCGGAATCTGTAGAAGTGAGGCAAGTGCATTACCAGAACTGATGCCTGGGACAATCTCCACGTCGACAAAACGAGACTTCAAAAAGTCCACCTCTTCCCTACCGTGAGAGAAAAGCATCGGATCTCCACCTTTCAGTCTCACCACTTCGTTACCTTGAATAGCAGACTGATAAAGCAGTTCATTTATGTCGTCTTGATGATGACTATGTTTTCCAGAACGTTTGCCGACATATATCTTTTCTGCCTTAAACTGATTAAGGAAATCTACATTTGTCAGATCATCGTAGAAAATAACATCTGCTTTTGTCAACGCCTTTTGACCTTTTATTGTAAGCAAATCCGGATCTCCTGGACCAAATCCAACAAGTGTGACTTTTCCATATTTTCTACGAATATCAAAGGATCTGAACAACTCGACAATCCATTCTGGAACATTATCTCCAGCTGTGATAGCAAGATTTCCTTGCAATGGATGAGTTCTGAATGGAAGTTTTTCAGTTGCACGATGACTTAGGCCAAGTCTATCCAATGCACACGTCGCAACAATCAGAGCATCGACAAATCCGTTGTCCACCTGAGCTATACGCTCCTCTATAGTGCCACGAATCGGCACCACCTCAATATCCGGACGCAAAGCAAGCAACTCCGATTTTCTCACCGCTGAACTTGTGCCTACTCTACTTCCAGCAGGCAATTCCGTCAACTTCAAATTATCTTTCGACACAAGTGAATCACTCTTATCTCCACCTTGAGTGAGAGCTATCACCTGAATTCCAATAGGCAACGGATAAGGAAGATCCTTAGCAGAGTGGATAGCGATATCTGCATAGCCTTCTATAAGAGCATGGTCTAATTCACGTGTGAAAAAATCCGGGGAGATTGAGTTGCTCATCAACGACACGTCCTTATGACGATCCCCATACGAAGTCACCTTAGTGACCTCAGATTCTATATTTGGAGGCAAAGTACGAAGCACCTCGTCGACTTGCAATAAAGCCAACGGACTTTGCCGTGATATTATTCTTAATTTCTTACCCATTTTTTACCCGCTTTTAGTTTACCCGTATTGTTTAATTTCTGAGTACAAAATTACAGAGACGAGGATTGGCAGGAAATCGCAAAATATGGGGGATTATATCACATAAGTTTGGGATATAAATTCAGACAAACAAAAAAAATCCCAGCTACGAAGTAGCTAGGATTTATAATTCAGCATTTAGCATTTATAATTCAACATTTTTATAGAGGGTATTCCTCGAATGCGTAAAGCACTGTCGACAAATAACGTTCACCAGTGTCTGGCAAAAGAGCGACGATTGTCTTACCTTTATTTTCGGGACGCTTAGCCAAAACCGAAGCACCGAAAGCAGCAGCACCTGATGATATACCCACAAGCAAGCCTTCTTGTTGAGCCAACTCTCTGCCTGTGCGGATGGCATCATCATTATCAATCATCAAAACCTCATCCACAACGTCTGAGTTGAATGTTTTAGGGATGAAACCAGCACCGATACCCTGAATTTTATGCGGACCACTCGGTTTACCATTCAACACCGCAGATGTTGCTGGTTCAACACCGTAAACCTTGATATTAGGATTTTTTTCTTTCAAGTACTTTGCTATACCGCTGACAGTTCCACCTGTACCAACTCCAGCCACGAAAATATCGATTTTACCTTCAGTCTGAGCCCATATCTCAGGGCCTGTAGTTGCATAATGTTTAGCAGGGTTAGCTGGATTTTCAAACTGCTGAAGAATAACAGAGCCAGGGATACTAGCCTTAAGTTCTTCAGCCGCCTTGATCGCACCAGTCATTCCTTCTCTGCCACTTGTAAGACGGACCTCAGCTCCGTATGCCTTCACAAGATTACGACGTTCAATACTCATCGTCTCTGGCATTGTAAGAATAAGGTGATAACCCTTTACTGCACTTACCAATGCAAGACCGACACCTGTATTTCCTGATGTAGGCTCAATAATTGTCGCACCTGGCTTCAAGATACCCTTAGCTTCAGCATCCTCTATCATCGCTAATGCGACGCGATCCTTAACGCTGCCTCCAGGATTAAAAAATTCAACCTTTGCTATAATAGAAGTCTCAAGACCTTTATTAGCAGAAAATTTATTCAATGATAGTAGCGGTGTATTACCGACTAATTCCGTAAGTGATTGTGCTATTGCCATAGTTAATTTCTTTTTGTTGATGCAAAAATACACAGTATTGAAAAAAACGGAAATCACATAAGTTTGGTATATTGTGAAACTTGGCTTTAAGGCTGTCCGATAGTGATATTAGGTTGGAGTTAATTTGTTTCATCACGTAAATGTCTCGTAAAATTAACGAACACGGATCGCACGAATAACACGGATGTTCGCTGTCTAAAATGGGTTGTGAACACGAATATCCATAAATTATCCACGAATTATTTCAAAAATTTGAGACGGTGCATGTTCCGTCTTGCATGGTTTTAAGAATCTGCCGTCGGCACATTTTCTTCATTCTCTTCTTCAAAACAACTTGTCAAACAAGAGGGCAACCAATATTAATACATATTGCCTAAACAAGTATTACTGTCATATAACTTTCTTTTTCTGTGAATGTACTCCAAATATAAAAAATCATTTCCGATTTTCGTTTATAAGCAAACGGTAATGTACAGACATATCCACAAAAGTTCAAACAAATCTATTACATTTGCATACACTAAAACAAATGAATATGGATGAATATAAAGGAAGAGTGAAATCTGTGAAAAGATTCTTTTTACATGCTAAAGATGGACAGCTAGACTTTACGGAATTGGAACTGTATAATGATTACGATGAGAATGGAAACGTCGTTATAAACAGAGCGTTTGAAAGAGGAGAAGAATTAAGATGGGATAATATTTACGACGACAACGGGAAAAAAATTGAATCTAATTATAAGTACAACAATTCCAACGAAAAAAACACATTCAAGTATAACCAATATGGAGACTTAATCGAACAGTGTTGTTATAAGGATTCTAAATTATCTTATATAGGCAAGTATAAATATGAATACGATGAGTCTGGCAAAATGATTTCACAACACACATGCGACAACTCTTGGTATTTCTATAAATACAATAAAGATGGATTAATCATTGAAAAGTTGGAAAAAAGATCTGACAAGGACAATGATCCGGCATGGAAAGTAACATATCAATACGATCAACATGGTCAATTGATAGAAGAAGCTGATTATAATGCAGAAAATCGATTGGTCAGAAAAGAAACATTCAAATACGACGAAGATGGTCATATAATCGAGCATTGTAAATATGACGATAATGATTTCTTAAAAAGGATATCCGGATTCCTAAAATATAGAGAAACGTATAAATACGACAGGAATGGGAACCAGACCGAAGAGCGGTTATATGAAGGCAATAATCTTGACAGCTATGAAATATACAAGTACGACGAGAATGGCAATAAGATTTCGAAATACACGTATAATCCAGAAGGTATTTTACATTCAAAAATAGTCATAACCTACGATTCCAAAGGTAATATAGAGAAGTTATTGTCGTTCGACGGAGATAACAGGTTCAAATATGGAGAGGCATGGGAATATGAATACTATCCTGATAAAAAATCAGGGAGATGAAATCATCCCCCTAATTATAATGCGTTCCGCCCTTAACAATCCTCATTTAGGGTCAAGTCATATTTTATGCCTTTTTGCAGATAAGGACAGAGTGTCCCAATCCAAGTCCGTCACGACATTCTTCCAATCCCAAACCTGCTTGACGAACCATACGGAACAAATCTTCTGAGAAGAACATCTTGCTGTTTCTTGAAGCCTCCCCCGCTCATTTCTACCACAAATGTGCAATAGAGAAATTTTGAACACTCAAGGCGAAAAATTGAAAAACGACATATTATTGTCTGTTTTGTACTAAATATGCGAGAAATTCCGTCGAAAATGTACTAAAATAACATATTTTACCTCAAATAAACCCATCAAAAGCTTTTTATGTTGATTTGAAAGAGTAAGTTTGCAATGTCCACTTAAAGGTATTTCATTTCTCTCAATTTGAAATGTGTGACATTGCTTGAATAGGCGAAAATTTGAACAATCGTAACTAATGAAACAAAATAAAAAAGCCATTGTAATTGGCGGTGGCTTGAGCGGCTTGACTGCTGGAATTTATCTTTTGAAATATGGATTCGACGTCGAAATCCTCGAAAAGAACGCTTATATGGGCGGTCTTTGCACGGGCTGGATCCGAAAAGGCTCCTATATCGACGGTTGTATCCACTGGCTTACTGAATCAAACCATGGTGAACTAAACCAAGTGATGCGTGAGATTGGTGCACTTGGCGATGATGTCAAAGTCACTCATCTTGAGGCATATAGCCAGGCTTGCATCAATGGCAAAGAGGTAAATTTCTATCTTGATCCTGACCGTTTGGAGAAGGAGTGGATGTCATTCGCAACTGAGAATGACAAGCCCAAAATCAAGATGCTGATCAAGTTTATCCGTAAATTCAAACTTAATCTTATCACTGCTGGTAATCCATATCATTTGTGGACACTTTGGGAAAAGATCAAGTTTGTCAGCCGTATTGTTCGTTTGATATCGGTTTTCAAGGGTGGAACAAAACTTACCATTGAGGATTTTGCCAATTCTTTGGAGAGTGAGGAACTTCGTTTCGCATTCAAAAATACATTTGTTCCCAACAAATATTCGCTATTCTCTTTCGCCAACACAATGGGCGGAATCTGTGATAAAAACTCAGGTATTCCAGAAGGTGGATCTAAAGCATTCGCCGAGCGTTTGGTGAATAAATTCACAAGTTTAGGTGGAAAGATCCGTACGAGTTGCCCTGTGAAGAATATCGCAATCGAAGGAGATAAGGCGACGGGAGTCTATTTGAAAAACGATGAGTTTTTACCAGCAGACTATGTTATCCCTGCTTGTGACGTTCACTACACTCAAGATGTTTTACTTGAGAAGAAATTCATAATCAAGCAGATCGACGAAGCAGAGAAGGCTAAAACTGATTATCCTTCATTCAGTCTGTTTATGGTTTCATTCCGTACGTCAAAAGATATCTCGCGTCTTAGTGCAAACAGATATATCAAGTGCGATGAGTATGAGGTGTTGGGAGAGAAAACTGACTGCATCTACATGAAGCATTTCGATTACGACAAGTCTTTAGCATACGAAGGTCAGACCGTCGTGCAGGCATACATGGAGAGTTCTGAAGCGATGTTCGATAAACTGAAAGCTATGTCTCCAGATGAATACAAAGCATTCAAAGCCGAATATATTGAGCAGGTCAAGTCGATTATAGCAAAGACAGTTGGCGACGAATATGGAGAGTTGGAATTGCTTGACGCATGTACCCCACTCACATTCAGCAAGTGGACAAACGCCTACAAGGGAACATTCATGACTCACATGTTGTCGAAAACAAACCGTCAGTTTATCTTGCGTAACGATATTCTCCCATTGTGCAACGTCGCCTTGGCTGGACATTGGATGATGATGCCAGGTGGTGTGCCAATCGCCATTTTGCAGGGCAAGTTTGCCGCGATGTCAATTCATTATATGGATCAGAATCCAAATAAGTTCGACGTGAAGAAAGCCATACAACGTATGAATCAACCGTTGAAGCGAATCTCTGATCATTCGATGTTCAAGAGAGAATCGTGATAAATATAAAATTGAAATATTATAATTCACACTCCTGCAATTCACTGAGTTGCAGGAGTTTTTTTGTTTCCTATATCATTTAAGATGTAATGTCATCCATCAATGATACGATTGTCTACCATCATATATAGTATTATAAACTAATTTTGATGACACATGAAAAACTTTACAACACAACATGAAAACACGACTATTACTTAAACGACTTGTCGGCATAGCTCTATTTTTAGGAAGCTCGTTATGTGTCGACGCGAAGCCACAAATTCCGTGGTACAATTCCGATGCTGGAGACAGTTTCACCGATGCTCTTCCAATCGGAAATGGCTATATGGGCGGACTCATCTACGGTGGTGTCAAGAAAGACATGACAGAAGGAAAGATTGACTTGCAATTGAATCCATCATCAAATGAAGAATACACAGTATCACTAATCGGAATTGATGGCAAAATATTGTCGGCAATCACAACCGACGGAGCCAAGCATCTACGTTTTGGCGACTACACATCACTTCCAACTGGAGCATACTGTGTTGTGATGAAGAGAGGAACGGCAAAAGAAGAGATTAAAGTTGTAGTGAAATAAAAAAATAGATGTATTATTCATAATTTTGCAAAGAAAATAGACAATTGATAATCTATCTAATTGATTCAACTTTTTGAGCTTTATATATCTAACTAAATGAAAAAACTATTTTGGGCAGTTGCTGCCACGTTGCCTTTGTTAATCATCTCATGCGGTGATGATGACAATCAAGAGAATCAAAATCCAAGTGATGGACAGAATCAGTTACCAGACAAACCACAGGAGCCAGAAGTACCTAAGTTCAGTGATTTGGGAACACCAATATCAGGTATTATTGATGGGCATGCGTATGTTGACTTTGGATCTTTCCAAATAGCGACTATGAATGTAGGAGCTCTAAAGGAATCTGATTTTGGAGACTATTTTGCATGGGGAGAAGTAAAACCCAAAGACAAATATTTGACTCAAAATTCCACAACACATAAATTGTCATTCGGAGAACTCGAGTCAAAAGGTATCATTGATAAACATGGTGTTCTTACATCAGAGTATGACGCAGCCACACAAAATTGGGGAGAAAACTGGAGAATGCCATCTGTGTCAGACTTTTATCTCATGATTGACGAGTGCTATTTCAAATGGATGGAATTGGACAGTGTTAAGGGATTTCAAGTTTCAAGCAAGAAAGATCCTGACACTTGGGTATTCTTACCGGCATGTGGTTTCATGTACGACTCCCTACGAGGAGATAAAGGAAAGCCTGAAGACCAGAACCTCTTGCAACGCGAACCATATTGTGATTATTGGGCATCTAATATATCTGGCTCGTATGATTCGTTTGCACGTAAGTTGTACTGCAGATTTGACGGATTGATAGAAGTTGATAAGATTTTTGCTGAATATAGATACTTAGGACTTTGCATTCGTCCTATAGTAAACAAAAAAGAGTCCGCATCCAACTATCCAGTATCTGCTAATAAAGACGGCCATGACTATGTAGATTTAGGATTACCTAGTGGAACAAAGTGGGCAACGGTTAACATCGGAGCTAAATTTCCAAATGAAAGTGGTGATTTTTACATGTGGGGAGACACAGAGACAAGTCTGATGTATACCGGAGAAAACTGTAAGACATATAATAATTCTCTCTCAGACCTTATTGAGAAAGGTTTTGTAGATGAGTCTGAAACGCTTGTGAAAGACTATGATGTAGCATCTGTGAAATGGGGAGGAAAATGGAGAATGCCTACAAAAGCAGAGTTTGAAGAACTCATAGACAATTGTACATGGGAATGGATTTATGTAGGAAACACTGGAGGATTTAAGGTGATTAACAAGAAAGACTCTAAATCATGGATCTTTTTACCAGCTGCCGGAGCATTACGAAAAAACGAATCGTATGGTCTAGCTGATCCATATGCAAATAATGTGAGTGATACAGGTTATTATTGGTCATCTACTTACGATAATGGATTTGGTGGAACTTCAGTGTCTTATGATTTGGTTCTGTCGCAGGTGGCTTCTGGCCTTTTTAATAACAGAGTAAAGGTGAACAATGAAAGCCGATATTATGGTTTGTGCATTCGCCCTGTTTGGGTTGAATAAATATGAGATCCAAAACAAGAGGTGAGTTTATCTCTACGACAAATCTCAATTGAATTATAGGGGCAGGTTTGAAACCTGTCCCTTTTTATTTTCTGCGATATTTTCCGTATCTTTGAACTATAATTTCCAAAAGATGAAAGTTTGCATAGCGGAGAAACCGAGTGTGGCACGCGATATCGCTCGTATGCTGGGTGCGACAGCCAAGATGGATGGTTATTACGAAGGTAATGATTATCAGGTAACTTGGGTGTTCGGCCATCTATGCACTCTTAAAGAACCTCACGACTACGACCCTATGTGGAAATCGTGGATGATGGAGACGCTTCCAATCATTCCGTCGACTTTCGGAATCAAACTGAAAAACGACAAAGGAGTCAGCAAACAATTCAATCTCATCAAACGACTTATTGACAAAGCGGAATACGTGGTGAACTGCGGCGATGCCGGCCAGGAGGGAGAACTTATCCAACGCTGGGTGCTTCAGTATGCGAAGTGCAAAGCTCCAGTTTATCGTCTTTGGATTTCTTCACTTACCGACGAAGCCATATCTCAAGGATTCGCAAGCCTCAAACCATCTGCCGATTACGACAGTCTATACGCAGCAGGAGCACTCCGAGCTATCGGCGATTGGCTTTTAGGAATGAATGCGACACGAGCATATTCCATCAAATATTCTGTACCCGGCACTCCCCTTTCCATCGGACGTGTGCAAACACCGACGTTGGCTCTTGTCGTTGCCAGACATAAGGAAATTATCAATTTCAAACCCGAGAATTATTGGGAGTTGAAGACGCAATTCTGCAATACCAATTTTAATTGCACTAAAGGTAAATTCAAGAAGAAAGAAGACGCGGAGAAAGTTTTGCAGACCGTGACAGGCCAACCCTTCACTATCACAAAGGTAGACAAGAAGGCAGGTAAGGAGATGCCACCGAAGTTGTTCGACTTGACTTCGCTTCAGGTGGAGTGTAACCGTAGGTTCGGCTACACTGCTGAGTTGACACTTAAGTGTGCTCAATCTCTCTACGAAAAGAAATACACCACATACCCCCGCGTCGACACAAGATTTTTGCCAGAAGACGTGCATCCGAAGATTCCGCAGATTATGGGTGGAATCCAGAATTATTCGATGCTTACGGCTCCTGTGCTTCAGAAACCGATTCCTAAGCTAAAACGAATCTTCGATAATTCCAAGATTACCGACCACCACGCAATCATCCCAACTGGTGTGTTGGCAACAAACGTGTCGCAAGATGAGCAGAAAGTTTATGATCTTATAACTCGTTGCTTTATAGCCAATTTCTATCCAGATTGTCAGATCTCAACAACTACAGTTGAAGGAGAATCAGTAGGCATTGGATTCAAAACATCCGGCAAAGAGATCGTCGATCCAGGTTGGAGAATGGTTTATTCGGACGACGTGAAACCAGCCAATCCATCGGAAGATCCCAACAAAGAGGAGAGCAACACCGTCATCCCAGCCTTCACAGTTGGGCAGAACGGACCGCATAACCCATCAATCGTGGAGAAGCAGACCACTCCACCTAAACCATACACCGAAGCCACTCTGCTTCGTGCGATGGAAACTGCAGGAAAGAATGTTGATGATGAGGAACTACGTGAGGCAATGAAGGAGAACGGTATTGGCCGCCCATCCACACGTGCAGGCATCATTGAGACTCTTTTCAAGCGTGAGTATATGATCCGTCAGCGTAAGAATATCATTCCTACTGAGCGAGGCATCAAACTTATAGACACTATAAATCAAGAGCTTATCAAATCCGCTGAACTTACAGGTCAGTGGGAAAGGAAGTTACGTCTGGTAGAGAAGAAAGAATATCAGTCAGCATCCTTCATGGCAGAACTTAAAACGATGGTGTGCGAAGTGGTGGATGCTGTGAAACGTGATGCGTCGATGATAAAGATCGCAGAGAAGAAAAGCGAAGCAGCACCGTCGACAACAGAAAAAAAGACACGAGTGCCAAGAAAGAAAAAAGCCGACGACGGAAGCGAACCTAAACCAAAGAAGACGACGAAGAGCAAGAAAGCAGAGACAGCCACACCGTCGCCAATGACATTAGCAGAATGTGTATGTCCTATCTGCAAACGAGGAAGAATCTTAAAAGGCCACACAGCATTCGGCTGTTCAGAATACGCGTCGGGCTGCAACTTCCGCATCCCATTCTTCATCAACAACATCGCCATCAGCGACGATGACGCGGTGTCATTATTGCAAGGCAACGCAGTGAGAGGAGTGATGCTGAGCACGCTGCTGGGGATGTGATTGAAGGTTGAGAATTAACGATACACGCAAGACGGGGGCAGGCCCCCGTCTTGCGTGTATCGTAAAATATCGCATTCCATTCAACGTAAAATTTCCGTAAAATGATTCGTATAATTTGAAATCACTGAAGATTTATTTAATCCAAACCATCAAGAAGGATGAATCCAGCCCAGAATTCAGGATCTTCATAGCCTGGTTGAGATTTTACGTATTCTTGAGCTTTTTTCAAAGATGTAGTTTTTGAGTCACCTTTCAGAAAATTTTTATAAAACTCAACCATTAGCATTTTTGTGGCGTAGTCGTCGACATTCCATAGTGACATAAGTATAGTGTTTGCTCCTGCTTTTTTGAACCCTCGTTGTAGTCCATAAACCCCTTCTGTGGATATGTCACCAAGTCCAGATTCACATGCGGAGAGAACAACTAGATCCAACCCTCTCAAATCAAGTCTTGATATTTCTGCTGCAGTTAAAATTCCGTCATCAACACCTTCAGGTAATTTTACACCTCTCTCTGTATTATTAGCTCCCGTTAATGCTAAATAGGAGCGTTCAAGTTGTTCTTCTTCAGATTTTCCTTCTTTAGAATTAATGTAACTGCCATGAGTTGCGACGTGAAGTAAATTAACACCTTTCTTAGACAAATTTTTGAAAGTTGATTCTGTTCCTGCGGCGTCAAGATATAGTTCAGTTTTGATTCCATAAGACGATGCGATTTGTTTAATTTCGGAAACCTCTTGTTTGGATTCTTTTAAGTAATTCCATAAATGACCTCTATCTTGTAAATCATTTGAAATGTTATCATCTAGTGATATTATTGCACCTCTCAACCCATTTGTTCGCTCCTGTTTGTCACTTGCTATAAGAACCTTGGCATCTGCATCATATTGTAACCCTCCATATAAAACAGCATAATCAATTTTTTTTCTTCTTTTGTCTTTTATGATTTCTCGTGTCGACGATACTCTATACAGATTGATTCCAGATTTAGAAAATAATCCATCATCGGTCATGAGTGCTGATTCTAAAGGCATATTATTCAATGTCATAGTAGGAGCAAAAAATACATTCTTAATTCCCTTTAATTCCTCTATTAACGGCTTCCAAAATTCATCATAATTATAAGAGTAATTCATTCCCTTCAGATCTTTTTCATTACATATTTTGATTGTTTTTGGGGATGAGAATGTCTTCTTGAGAATCAATGCATAGTAATCCCCAGCAACGTCTTTTACAAATTCTATACAAAGATCATTACTTTTCATATTCGCTTGAACGTCAGAAAAAGTCAAGGACAAATTTTTCATGTAGTCGCCATACTGTTGAGATTCTTTCATCAGAGAACGCTCAATGGAGTTATACTCTTTTCTTAAACTTACTTTCACGGAATCCGACGTTGCTTTTGCTATTTCATCTTTTATCCTTTGCAGACGATCATATTGAACTATGCTTTTATGATCATTTGATTCTTTAATAAGATCACGAAGTCCAATCTCAGAATTCAAAAGTAGTCCTTTGTTGAATAATTGGGCGTCGTAGGCGATTTCGGAATAGAGAGGATGGCATTTTGATTGAAGAAAGTCAATTGTTTCTCGATATGCTGGGAAGGAAAATATTTCAATTTGGTGATGCCAGTCGTATGAATTTACCAATTTCGACTTTTCGTCAGAAGTAAACATGCCAAACTGAGTCAATTTCTCTGATTTCCAATATTCAAATGATTCTTTATAACAAGATGCTCCTTTCCCGGTTTCAGAATTCATTTCGTACAGTAGATGAAGGTTGGATAAAATATAAAAGCATTCTTGAAAATCACCAATACTTCTAAAATAATCAAGAGCTTTATTTTCTAGGTCTACTGCACTTTGAAATTTGGAATCATAAACTTCTTGGGTCATATTTTGTGATAAAAGAAGCGAGTCTATAAATTTAATATCAACTTTTCCACTCAGATTAAATGGACTGAATTTCAAATCCCTTAAATATAAACTTCCTAACGTATGAATTGCATACGCATAAAATTTATGTTTTTCGCCATAATTAATTTTGTAATAGTCAACTACTTTTCGTTGGATATTTTCTGCATCCTCAAAATATTCATAATGATTTGATTTGATTTGTGCCAAATCAGCTAAGGAGTTTATATATCGGTCATCTGATTCACCAAAAAATTTTTTTGTTTTTTCTACGATATCGTTTTGGTAGTTTATTCCTTTGTTCATATATGTAAGATCATAACTCAATTTGTGAATGTCAACACACATGTCTGCCAAGTACGATTCCGTTTTTAAGTAAAGATCATCTTTATTGCCGAATACCTTTTCAATATCATTTAATATGTTTTCTGTTTCAAAAAAAATTTCCTTTAATGCAGAAACATTATGATTATCATATGCTAAATTGCTTTCATGGAACAAATGAAACCCATATTCGTCATAAAAGAATCTAGAGTTTTCTCCATATTGTGATTTCAATTTATTTACGATAGAATTATGTTCATTATTAGCATCTTCAGGATTCTTTACGTCACGTTCCAAAATATTTAACAACCTTTGTGTTTCTAAATATCTTTGACTTGATTGTCCATAATGAGTTAAGTATATTTCGGATGCTTCCCTTAACATTTTTATTTGATCTCCGCGTTTTTCTTCTGCTTCAAATGCAAAGGTTAGAGCTTGTGCATATAAAGGAGATTTTTTGTCATAGATTTTTTGAGCGATGTTAAGTAATTCTTGGCAAGATGCTTTCATTTTCTCCTTTTGTCCAGAAATTTTATAATCATATATTAATTCTTGTATACATATTATTCTGTTTTCATCATCTGGAATATTTGATGATAAAAATTGTTCTAAAATAGATGTGGCTTTATTATAGTTTCCAGATTCAAAATAACATGAAGAAAGGTTGCTTAAGGCAATATAATATAATTGTTTCTCATATGGAGATGAATATAATTTAGAATATAGATCTACAGATTTCTCACCTAATTCTATTGCCTTTTTATAAATTCTGTTTGCTAAAAGTGCCTTGCTAATATCAGAAAGAGCTGATGCATATTGTATATTATATGTCAAACCTTCTTTCTCTAATAACTTGATATTTTTTTCAGCGTATTCTAATTGTGATGCTATATCTCCTTTTTGTGCAAAAAGATTTGATAACGAACTTAAATTATACATCTTATCAGAAACGGTTGCATCATGAGCTTGATTCAATAATGTTTCTGCTTCTAATTCTAATTCTAATTTTTTTAAAATGTTTCCATCTCTTAGTTCATATGCAAATGCCATGTCACGATATGTTTTGATATAAAGCATGTTGTGTCTTCCCTTTTGCTTTTCAATTAATGAAAGTGCATTCTGAAAGATCTCTACCGCTTCTTTTCCTTTATCGAACGTTAAATATATATTAGCTTTTGTAATAAGAGCTAATGCATATTGTTTTGAATTTTCGCCTTTATACGCTTTTGTTAAATCAATGTAGTAACTAGCGTAAGATATTGCTTGTTCTGTTTTTTGTTGTTTTTCTAAACATTTTGTGATACATGTCATGATTTCTAAATAATCATTGTTGCCAGTATTTCCAATTGCGTCAAGAATACTTATTTCCATTTCGAACTGGTCTATTGCTGAAGAATAATCTCCATTTTGAAAATAAACTATTGCTTTATTGTCAATCTCTTTAGCAAGAGAATCTGGTTTCAATGCAAGTCTCACTAAAAAAGATGGTTCAGATTTTGCAAGATTGATTATATCTAAAAAATAGGCGATTTCTCCATATTTTTCTCCTTCATTTAAGATGAAATCATATGCGTTTACATTGTGCCTTCCTATGTTATCAATGACGAAAGCATTATAAAAATGGAGTTTTGCTTTGATATAATTTTGGATTTTTAGGCTTGATTCTCCTGCTTGAAGACAAAACAGACAACAAGCAGGAGTGTCGAAATAACCATTGTTATTCAATAATGTAATTCCATTTTCACAAATAGACAATACTTTTTTATCATCACCTATAACCTTGTAGATATCAATACTGTCTTTTATCAAAGATATTTTTTGAAACATTTCTTTTTGATCTAAACTTTGAGCGTTAGAAAGAAAAGACTGAAATTGTAAAACTATAAGTAAAAAAAATAATTGAAGTCTCATAAAAATATGTAGTTAGTCATTAGGCTAAGTTATTACAAAAACTTGAATTTGACAAAATATTTCAATGTAATAATTTGTGTTTGTTTTCTTTCTGTGTCAAAAACAAAAATGTTCGTTTACCTTTTTCAAACTTCTGGTATTAATATATAGAAGGGCAGAAGAAGTAAATGAAAAAAGTTTCAAAAATCCGTTTACCTTTTCCATCCTTCAGGTATAAACAAATAGAAGGGCAGAAGAAGTAAATGAAAAAAAGTTTCTAAAATCCGTTTACTTTTTTCAAACTTCTGGTATTAAGATATAGAAGAACAAACGACTTAATCTAAAAATTTATGGGTAAGAGACCTCTGTTCTAATTTATCTAAACCAAAGTGGCATTGGAGACAGTGTTTCAATGCCACTTAAAAAGAATATTAATTTAATTAAATAAAAAGAGATGGAAAAGTCATTTCTTCAGCTCCAGAAGGAGCAGCAGGAGCGCGAAGATCGCGTGAATGCAATTCTTGACAAGGTTATGTCAAAGATGAAAGAGTTCAAGCAGGTTGCACCGTCTACCGCAAGAAGAGTCATTTTGGAACTTCTTCAAAATGCGAAAGATGCAGCTTCCTCTTGTGGTGTAAACGTGGAAATTCACGTAACTAACGATTGCCTCATTTTCCGACATGATGGTGAGTGTTTCAAGATTAACCATGTCAATGGTTTGGTGGATCGTATCTCACGAAAAAATCGTGAAGGTGTTGTTGACTTGAACGACAGAAAGACTGGCCGTTTTGGAACAGGCTTCATCTGTACTCATTTGTTGGCAGAAAATGTCTTGGTGAAAGGTGTTGTCATGCTTGAAATTGACGATGCTGGTAATAAACTCTATAAGAAATTCCAAATTCCACTTAGTGTGCGAGAGAACAAGGAAGATCTTAAGACTTGTCTTCTTGAAAGTGAGCGTATACTTGATAGTATTTGGACTGGTGATGAGGGCGAGATAATAGGTGGTGAATATAGTGTCAATGGATTTGATACTGAGTTTATTTACGATATTCGTGATTCACAGGAATATGTGGATATCGCATTAAAGGATTGTATTAAGACATTACCTCTTACATTAGCTGCCAATGATAAGATTCTAAGTGTCAGAGTCATAGATGAGAGAAATTGTAATGATGTTAAGAACATGTTGTTCTGCTCTCAATTCTATGATAAAGGTGAATGCGTCAAAGAGGCGTTAATCTCTTGCAATGACACCGTCTGCAATAAATATTTTATTCGTGCTAACGGACCTGAGAATCCTGATACTTCGCTTATTCTTCCTGTGACTTTGGACAACGAGGTTATACCTTTGGATCCTGATGTCCCTAAACTGATGGTTGATTTCCCTTTGGTCGGAACAGAAGATTTCCGACTACCATTTTATCTTAATTGTTGGAAATTTGAACCTAATACAGAAAGAGATGGAATATCGATTACTGGTATTGGTGAGGATGTGAATGCAACCAGAAAACTATTTGAGGATGCGTTGTCTCTCTATTTGTCATTTGTTGACTTCCTTGTTGCAGCAAATGTAAACGATAGATATAATTTGTTGTTTACGAATGTCGCTTCTATTGTGTCTAAATGGAAGAAAGAAGACGTTGAGGCTCGCGAATGGATAAAAAGAATTCAGAAGATCTGGCGTGGAGATTTGGTTGACAAATGTTTGGTCAAGACTGATGCTGATAGTTATATATCGATCAATGATCTTACGCTACCTGACTGCTCAATTCACCATTTGCAGATATTGAAGTCTATTATGGATCCGTTTGTAGGTGTGGATTCTCTACCTGCATACGACATCGTTAAGGAGTGTCACTCTATTCTTTGTGAGGATTACAGTAGTTGGGGTGTTGACTTTAAATTTTCTGAAAAGGAGTTTGTCAAAGAAATATCAGGTTTTCAAACAGTCGATGGATTACAGAAAAAACTTGCTTTTGATGAAGACGGTGTAGTAGCTTGGTTAGGTTCTGTCTATTCTTTGTTAAAAGAGATTGATTCTGTAGCTCTACTTGATGAGTTTGCTATTCTTCCGAATGAACGAGGCGACTTTCAAATAATGTCGGATTTGGGTCGTTGTGACTCAGACGATGTTATCGAAGAGTCTTTTAAGGATATTGCTGATTTCGCCGAAACTGAATATGACTGGAGAGGTGTTCTGATAGATCCAAGACTGTGCGTTATGGAAGTTAAAGTGTTCACAACTGCTGATATCTATGCTCAAATCAAAAACTCATTTGACAAACTTTTGAAAACTGATGGAAATAAAAGTTTGGAATTGGCAATGAGAGTATTGGCATTGAAACCAGAGACAGAAGCAGGTAAAAAGGCTTTCGATTTTGCAGTATGTTGCAATTGGAGTTTTGATAAACCAAGTAAATCTACAATCAGCAACTGTAAGGGATTTGTATGGGGACCATTTGAAAGCAGAGTGTTGGAGTCTGTTTGTCGTGTTGTTGCTAAAAGAGAGACATTAGATGGTTTGTCTCAATATATTGCTTTGCCAAAATCTGATTGTGTGGCATGGGTTGACGATTTAATTTCTCTTTGTTTGGATAATGAATTTCACAAGAAATTCGTTATGGAACAATATGGTGTTTGGCTTAATCAGAATGACGCTTTCTGTATGTTTGGAGATATACATGGTAAGGAATCGGAGTCAGATTCTATTGCAGATGAACTGAAGGATCTTGTACGTGATTGTGAATTGATTGACCATGATTGGAGAGAAGAACTATTGTATCGAGATTCGGTTCATACGGACTGTTTCAAAGATACATTCTCCAAGAAGGATGTCTTGGTTGAAATTGACGAGGTGTTAGGCGATTACGATGGGGACAAGCAGGATCCAAAATTCAGCAAAGTTGTCTTTGCATTGCACCAGATGATCAACAGAATTATATCAAGAGATGATATAGAGAAGTGTATGGTTCGTTTTAAGGAGAATATGAACGGCTGGATTGTCGGAGCAATCAACAATAAAGATAGAATGGAAGTTATTGCCTCATTGGCAACAGCTGACGACAATTCCTTCCAGGAAGCAGCCGCGATTATTGATTTGGTAAAAGAGTCTGGTTTGACCGCTGATGTTATTAAGAACATGTTGTCAAGAGATAAACCTGGACATGATGAGACTCGAGACGACGATCAAAGAGAACGCGATTTCGAAACAGGAAGAAAAGGTGAAGAGTTCGCATTTAGGGAATTATCTAAAATGGGCTACTCTAACATCAATTGGCTAAATAAGGATGGAGAGTCGATGTCTGAATATGATATTGAGGCTGAAAGGGATGGAGTTAAATACTATTTTGAGGTCAAGTCGACAAAAACTTCATTGGGTGATATGAGAAAGATTGATTTTTATGTTAGCCAAAATCAGTTTGATCTTGCCAACAGAATAGATTTAGGGAATATGTGTTGCATCATCAGAGTGTTTGATGTTTATGGCAAGCCGACTCTAAAATTCTTGGAGGTCAAGAATGATTCCACAATGAGATCTTGATCAATTAACCATAAACAAGAGGGTGTATCAAAATGTAAAATCAAGTTTTTCGAACTTACATTTTGTCACTTTTTATATGAACGAAGCCGTTTCTGAGCTTAAAAATTACAGTTAAGTCTCTGAAACGGCTATATTTTTGTAGAATTTAAAAATCAACT
>JAZUGF010000168.1:0-6349 GCA_045641065.1 Paludibacteraceae bacterium
GATGTCTGTCGTCTCCACTTCTTTAACTACTGACAATTTGAAGCTCATGCTGTAGTCCTTCTGCGTTCGCTTCACGTAACCGTTTTCTTTTTCTTTCATAACGTCTCTTTTTTTGTAACGCTATTTCAGGACTAGACATTTAGTTTGTAGAAAAGACTTCCAAAATTTGGAAGTTTTTTTTTTTTTTTTCTTTGTTGCCAGGAAAAATATTTAGGACATAATCTACTTATTGATAGAATTTAATGGCAATTAAACATTATGATAAAGGATTTCCTCCTGTTTGCGACGTAAATTCAAGGGTTTTATTATTGGGAACACATCCGTCGGATGATTCATTAGATAAGGGGTTTTATTATAGCGGTTCACGTAATCGTTTCTGGAAAACCATTTCTCAGGTTTTTGGTGTACCCGAACCCAAAGACAAAAAATCAAAGGAAAAATTTTGCCTTGAGCATAATATAGCTTTATGGGATGTTTTAAAAGCTTGTGATAGAGACGGTGCCAAAGACGCTACAATTAAAAATCCAGAGTATAATGATTTTGTAGAATTCTTCAAAGACAAAAATATAAGTCATGTATTCTGTTTAGGAAAAGATGCATACAAATTCTATTGCGAGTACCGTGATTCAAAAAACAGATCCATTATTGAAGCTGTTTATTTGGTTTCTTCTTCTAATGCGGCAAGGAGAATTAATGACGACGAATTGGTTATTCTCTATAGAGAGGAATTTAAAAAAGTTCCTGGATTCGAATCTTTATGAAGTCTGAATATGTCAAATTGATTAATCATAAATATATGAAAAAACTAAGATTTTTACCACTTATTTGTTTGTTTACTTTAATGCAAATAGTGGTGTTTTCTTGTAAGGATGACGAAATAGAAGCTCCAGAAGAGCAAAAACCGGAAGAAACTCCAGTTGAAATACCGGAAGAAATGGTAAAAGATTCATCTGGTGTTGTTTCTGGACATGTTTATGTCGATTTAGGCCTATCTGTGAAATGGGCTAATTGCAACTTAGGTGCCGAAAAATCCTATGATTACGGAGATTATTATATGTGGGGCTATACGACTCCGTGGAAAGAAGGCTCGACTTGGGAGAAGTTGGATAGAACTGGAGGTTATGGATTTCGTATCTTGTTGCCAAAATATGACGCGGCAACGGTTAATTGGGGTTCTGATTGGAGGATTCCAACTAATGATGAAATTTCAGAACTTATTAAAAATTGTAAATGGACATGGACATCTAATTATCGAGAATCAGGAATTTCTGGTTATATAGTTTCTGCTAATAATGGTAACTCAATTTTCTTGCCAGCGGCTGGAAATAGTAAAGGAAAGAAGGGAGAAATGGGGTATTACTGGGATAGTTATGTGTTGTCTTCAACAACCGAAGGATTGACAATGGACAAAGATAAATATATTAAGGATGTATTGTCTTCTTCTGTCGGAATGTCAATCCGTCCTGTTGTTGCAACGGAAAAACCTATTGAGATAATAAGAGATTCAACTGGTATAATTTCAAATCATGTCTATGTTGATTTAGGACTATCTGTTAAGTGGGCTAATTGCAATTTGGGAGCTCAAAGATCTGTAGATTATGGTGATTATTATATGTGGGGCTATACGACTCCGTGGTCTGGAGAATCGTGGCAAGGAATAGATAGAACAGGAGAAGGTCTCCGTATATTGATCCCTGAATATGATGCGGCAATTGCGAACTGGGGTGAAGATTGGCGTATGCCAACAAATGATGAGTTAAGAGAATTGATGGATAAATGTAAGTGGTCGTGGACTCCAGATTTTCAAAAAACAGGAGTTGCTGGATATGTGGTGACTGCAGAAAATGGTAATTCTATTTTCTTGCCTGCTGCTGGATGTAGTAATGGAGACAAAGGAAATAAAGGTTATTATTGGGATAGCTATGTTCTGGGTCCTAGTGATATAACTTCTACGGCTGAAGGTATCACGATAGATGACTTCAAATATATCAAAGATATGATGCATGTTAATGTAGGCCGATCAATTCGTCCTGTTGTTAATGAAACCAAGGATACTGGTGTAGAAGTGTCAGGTACGGTTATGTCTCATGATTATGTTGATCTTGGCTTGTCCGTTAAGTGGGCAACATGTAATATCGGTTCTTCAACAACTGCTGAATATGGAGATTATTTTGCATGGGGATTCCATATTCCTTGGAACGAAGATGCATTCGACCAATATTTCTATTGGATCGATTTCTGTGGAGATGACTATTATCTTGACCAGAGATTTGATATGGCTGCTACAAGTTGGGGAAAAGCATGGAGACTTCCTACAGATAAAGAATGTCAGGAACTACTACGAAATTGTGATTGGAGATGGATTCCAGATTATAAGAATACTGGTACAGTTGGTTATTTAGGAAAATCACAAAAGAATGGCAATTATATCTTCTTGCCAGCTGGAGGAAAAATGTCTGCAGATGGAATTAAATATTCCACTGGAGAAGGTTATTATTGGTCTTCTTATTTGTTTGGTAGCCAGTATTCGTCTCTTTCTGCTCATGGATTTAAATTTGTTAAAGGTCTTAGAGATGACAATTTTGAAACTCGTTATACAGGACTTTCTGTTCGTGCAGTTGTTGCAGACGTAAATAATACAGAATATGTAAATAAGGATGTTATGTTGAATCTTGATGGTTCTAAACCTGAGGAAGATGCAAATGAGACTTCTATACAGGGTGTTACCGTAAATGGTAAGTATGGCAATCATACTTATGTTGATTTAGGTTTGCCAAGCAGAACTTTGTGGGCAACTTATAATGTCGGTGGTTCGTCAACAGATTCAAAGGGTAATTATTATGCTTGGGGAGAAACGGAATCTAGAGACTATTATAAGGACGAAAACTATAAGTTCTTTGGTGGTTTTGATGAATTGACAGACAATATGATTATGTCCAAATATAATACTAACAAGACATTTGGACAAATTGATAAGAAGACAGTTTTAGATGCTGTTGATGATGCTGCAACTCAGAACATGGGCTCTGATTGGCGTATGCCAACAAAAAAAGAGATGGAGGAACTATTAAATGCTTGTGCTTGGAAGACTACAACAATTAATGGCGTTTTTGGTCATCTTGGTGTTTCAAAAATTAACAGAAATAAAATATTCTTGCCTGCGATGGATTTCAAGTATATGGATGTGCCACAGGGACAATTTGTTATTTATTGGACATCTTCATTATATACTGATTATTCAGTTAGGGCATTTGCTTTCACTTCTGGAGATGCAAAGACTGAAGTGTTAGGTTGGGGAAGACATCAGGGTATTCCTGTTCGTGCTGTTGTAAATAGAAAACTTCAGTGGTAATAAATAACATTTCTTGGTTATAAATAATCAATCCCCGAAAGTCAACTGGCTTTCGGGGATTGGTTTTATGATTATTGTTTTATCATGCTACTTTGTTATAATCAAGCACTGAAATTTCCTGCATCATTTTTTTTGCAGAATCTACAATTTTTTCCAATCTGATAACAACATCATCTGATATAAAAATCTCTCCACATTGAACACATTCATCACAAGGAACATTTTTTATGATAATCAAACAATCCTTGTAATTTACTACGTGAGTTGTCGTAGATTTTTTAATTTCACCTGTTTTACAAAAAACACACATAGTTACCTCCTTGTTTTTAAGTCTTCATTAAAATAATTCAAATCTGGATAATATGTAGTGATGATAAATGCAAATTCGTTATCTACACTTGCGACAACATGAATAACTTTATCTTCTAATGTATATCCAAATATTAAGCAACTTGGGAAAGGAGTGTCGTTTGGATAATCTTTAATTGTATCTCCGTTCATAATACAATTCAAAACATCAGCACGGGATATCTCTCTTTCCAGCATTCTCTTTAAGCAATGTTTAGACCATTTTATATTTTTTTTGTCTACACATTCTCTTATTTTCTTTAATATCATATTTATACTGTTATAAATCTAATGCAAATTTGCATTTTTTTATGTAAAAAAACAAATTTCTAGCTGCCTATCAATCCGATAGCAGCCGGGATTTGTTTTTTATATAAATTATTAGCGAATTGTTACAAATGAGGCTTGTTAAGGACGGAACACCTAACTCCATTACAACGTATGGTTTGTACCGACAATTATGAATTATGCATTATGCATTATGAATTATTTCATACCTCTGCTCTCCTTCACAATCTCAAATGCTTTATTTAGTTCCTGACACTTCTCAGTCGCTTTTCTGACTGCTTCTGGACCTCTGCTCTCCATCAAATCAGGATGGTTGACACGCATAAGATTTCGCCAGCTTGCTTTGATCTCTTTGTCTGTGGCATCTCTGTCGATTCCAAGAGCGGCATACGCTTTCTCCAGCTCACTTGAATATCTTGGCTGTGAATTGCCTTGGCTATTCTTATTATTGCTCTGCGAATGGTTTTGTCCATTATTCCCTTGAGAATGACTATTGCTTCTCTGTTTATTTTCCTTGTCTTTTTTCTTTTGCTCTTTCTCTTTCTTCTTTTTACGGTTTTCATACTGGCTTCGCATAAAATCGTATGACCCTTTTGAGACTTTAAGCAATTTTGCCACTTTGTTCAAGAATTGAAGCTCTGCATTGTTGCATGTCTCATCCGCATAGATGATTTCAACTAAAACCCTAAATATCTCCTCGCGTCTTGTATAATCTTGACGGTACTGCTTATTGATTCTATTGACTGCATTCTCGACATTTAAGTCGATGTATTCATATTCCAAATATTTTTTGACTTCCAAAACTCTCTCTTGGAAGTGCTCTTTGTCGTATTTTAATATAAATGTTTTGACGACGTCGAGCTCGCAGACCATTTTCGAACGGTCCACTTTCATTGCTTCAACAAACAACTCAACTGTAAGATCAACAAACAATTTGTCGTTATCCTCTTTTTGATTTTTTGCTTTCTCTTTCTTTTCTTTTTTCTTTTGTGCTGTTCTGTATGCTGCTTCTGCATCGTATTCCAACTTCACAGAGTCGAAAAGAGATGTGTTGAAATTCAACCATTTACAGATGATCCCTAATGTTTGATGAAATTGATTGACCTGATAAACTGCAGAAAATAAAGCATTTATCAGTTTTTTTTGCAGTTCCAAATCCCATTTTTTGTATTCTGATGTCTCTTTTATTTTTTTACAAAGAAAATCCAGGTCCCAGAATGACACTTCTGAGTAAGTGGATTGGGAAATCCAATCTTCCAAGTCTTTAACTCTTTGGTTATAGTTTGGTCTATCTATAAGGTATATAAAGTCTTCCAACGACCTTTTAGTCGACTCATTGACGTTGCCTCCGCCACAGTATTTTGCCGTGTATATTACAAGTTTTGAGCAAAGCAATAAGAGATCGATAGAGTCACCTTTGTTATTTCCCTTATGTTCGTTTTTCCATTTGTATTTATGATTAGAACTAATACGTTCAAAACAGAAGTCGCTAATACCTAATGATTTACTTAAATCCTGTAGTAATGTATTATTGCCGTTAGGTTGGTATGCAACAGAAAATAGTGAATCTAAAAGATTATATTGGAAATCAAAGTCCCATTGCTTTTTCTCACGATTGATCTTTTCGCAAACTGCATTTAAGTCGGAACTAGAGATGTCTGAGATTGATGCGAGCTCAATTAATTTTATTAGATCAATATATCTTGCTTTATAGTGCTTTGAATCGACTTTGAATATGAGGTTTGTAAGCTTGCTGCTTTTTAACGATTCAAGGTCGTTTCCACAGTATTTTGCAGTATACACAATAAGCTTTGTGCAAAGCATTAGTAGGTCATCGCCTTCATAATCATTTTCTGTATTCGTTTTGCTGTCTGTTATATCGTTGTTATTAGATTCAAGGCCAAAAAATGACTTTATTAAATTTCCCGCTTCTTTGCCGAATATAGTGAGTAGTAAAATAAAAATAAATAGAAATAACCCACTTAATAATACTGCTGATTCCCCTATGGCCAATGAACAAAATGCTTCTGAATTAGATATTCCCAAAATGATTAATAAGAATATTGCTGATGCTATTATTTTATTTTTGTTTTCTTTTTTCACTTTCTCGTTTTTATTATTGTCTGAACATAAATTATTCCGCAATATTACAAAAAAAGAGGGTGTATCAAAATTGATATGCCCTCTTTTCGTATTTAAAAATCAACGAAAAAAAATAACAAAGCCCCAACTTTCTCAAGCTGGGGCTTTGTTGTCTCATAAAGATTTTGTATCTTTATGGAAACCAATAATTTAATGACTACAAAATTACACTTTAGGGATTACAATCCCAAACAAATGCTACTTTTTCCTGAGAGGCTG
>JAZUGF010000169.1:0-10156 GCA_045641065.1 Paludibacteraceae bacterium
TGGAAGATTGATGGCTCACATCTCTTTCAAAGTACCTTACGAGGCTGAGTTGATCAAACTGATGGGTAAGGACAACCAGACTATAGAGGCAAGCTTTCCATTGCCACAGGAGAATATCTTTTGTCATCCAATGGCATTCAAGTGGTATTGCATCATGTGGATTTTGATAATCCTTCATGTTTTGAGTGTAATCTATTGTATCAAGCGTAATTGCAGTGATAAGTACAAACTTCATGGTGAGTACACTCTTACACAGGGGACTAAGAAGATCTGTACAGAGGAGATCAACGGACGTGTAAGCAATCTTACAATCGATGTCGAGAGGGCTGAGTGCAACGTCGTCTTCAAGCAGAAGAAATATATCGGCAAACTTTTCATTCCGATTTTGAATTTAAATACTGAGCCTAAATACGAGGTGACTGTCACTAACTCACAGGAGTATAGTCTAAATGGTGGTGATGATTACACTTCTGGTGGTTCGTCGACTATCAAATATTCCACTACAATCCCTTTGCAAATCAGGGATCCTAGAGGAGGAAAGGACATCAGTCTTGATATTGATGGAAACGTGTAAAACGAATACGTTGACGAAAACGAATACGAATACGTTGACGAAAACTTCAATTAGAAAAAAAATATACAATATATGGCAAGAAAACATATTTTTATCGGCTGTGGAGGTGCAGGTTCAAAGACTGTGGCTCTAATCAAGATGAAGGTGTACGAGAGCCTTCAGAACGTTACTGGCAACCGTAGCAAGGTAGACGTGATGAACGACAACTACCGTTTCATGTTCATCGATACTGATGCCGGCGACATCGAAAACCTTAATGAGAAATTCCGTACTAAGTATGAGAACGGGCGTGTGAAAATGCTTTCCACAAATGAGCTAATCAACCTTGGTACTCAGAATCCATACGTGATCTACCAGAAAGCTAAGGAGGCTCAGGATATCCAGATCAACAAGCGTATCATTGAGTCGTGTGACGACGAGGTGGCTATGCACATGGACAACCGTGCGTTGAAATTCGGTGCTGGAGCATTCCGTTTGAAATCACGTACAGCATTCGCTCGTCTTGCAGATCAGTTCTGCGAGAAATTGGTGAAGAATATTCAGGATTTGAATAAGATAGAGGATAACGCTGCTGAGAACAACACTGTTTGCTACTGGGTTGTATGTTCAAGCTTGGGTGGTACTGGTTCAGGTATCATCAACGATGTGTTGTACTTCGTGAACATGATGCACAAGGCAACAATCGACGAGGCAGATCCAAAGGTTATCCTTACAATGTATATGCCACAGTGGTATATCGACCACAATGGCCGCAACGAGAAGTATCCACGCAACGCTTATGCTGTGATGTCTGAGTTGGCAGCACAGATGGCATGGTCGAAGAAGCCAGAGACAGCTACTTTGTTCCACCGTCTTGCTCTAAACGATCGTTACTCACGTATCAATACATCTCTACCATATCGTCCATTTGAGGCATTGATTCCAGTTGATTTCCAGACAGAGGCTGGCAACAACCTTGGAAATCTTGACAGTATGTATTCGAATACTGCTGAGCTTCTTTGCTATCTTCACGATGGTCCAGGAGCAAGAGGTTTTGAGTCGTTCATGGATAACACTCGTGACGGTGAGGTGGCTCCAGGCACAGAGAAGAATTTCTTGATGCCGATGGGTTATGTAGCGTTGAAGAAGCCAAGTGCTGATTTCGAGGACTACATGAAGAGCCGTATTCAGGCTGATTTGCTTGAGCATTGTATTCTCGGTAAATCTGTCAACGACAAGGCAAATAAGGTCGACTTGAATAAGGTTGTTGAGGATTTGATTAAGGACACTATCAACGCATATGTGCTTAATCCTGACGGAGAAAACAACTATTTCAGTGAGATCCGCAACCAGATGACTCAGAACATCAAGACTAATTTCTCTGAGTCGCGTGCAGGTGTGATCGAGGGAGACAAGAGAGTTGATAAGTTTGACGCTGGTAAGATGAATTCAGCAGTCAAGAAGACAACTCAGAGTCTTGTCGACGTGATTGACGACCAAGATAACGCAGCATTGCAGAAGTCTACTCAGGAGGCTCTTGAGGAGAAGATCTGGTCTTGCGTTGAGGAATTGGTTACAACAATCGGTCTTCAGAACACAATCGCTGCAATCGAGCGTCTTGATGAGGAGTGCACATCTTTGTTCAACCACTACGATAAGGACAAGGATTTGATAGCTGATTCAATCATCGCTGATTATGCGTCGTCGCTACAGACAAAGAGCGAGTTGAACCGTCAGAATACTAAATACGAGAAATCATCAAGTAGCAAGGAGAAGAGTGATCTTGACGCAGCAAGAGAGAAAGCTGAGGAGAGAACTATCCTTGAGATGCTACATGTTAATAATAACGCGGATGATATCGCCAACGTCTACAGCGTATACAAGAGAGGCTTGGAGCTTAAACGTGAGATTTTGATTGAGAACAAGATCTTTGAGCTAATCAAGTCTTTCTGTTACGGAGAAAATGGTTTCTTGGATGTCGTTGCACGTCATTTGAGAGCACTTTCTGAGGCTGCTAAGACAGCGTTGTTGAGCGAGAAGGGACCAAAACAGAGCTTCAAGAATCTTGCTGAGGTATTCCGTTCAAAGAAAGAGGATATCACTTCCGTCTACTTGCCAAATATTTGCGAATTCGCTAATGGCGACGGTTGGAAGAGAGACAACTTGTTCTCTGATTACTACGAAAAACTAATCACTCCAGATAAGGAGGCTGTATCAGGTAACGTGCGTGTACCGACTGCAGAGGCAATGACTGATTTCTTCAACACCATGAAGAATCAGATTGAGGCTGATTTGAAATCTGCTAACTATATCGTTGAGTCACTTGATGAGAATGGCGAGGCAACACTTAAGTCTAAGTTCTTCATCAACACTGAGCGTAGTGCAGAGAAGACAATTGACGATGTTCTAAACTTTGCATACAAGGCATTCGGTTTGATGTGCCGCAGAAACTCAGCAGTAAACGGTTGGTACGATAAGAAGTTACCTGATTTGATCAACGAACTTACTACAGATCAGCTTGATGAGGTGACTAAACGTCTTTCTCCAACATTGTTCTTCTCTTATAATATCGGCCAGATGGATGGAATCCTTGAGCAGAGAGATTTCTGTGTGGCTGACAACAGAGACAATGCAAAGAAGGTGTTCAACTTCCAGGAGTCGAGCTCACAGAAGTTTATCGGCCACAGCAATTCTGAGTTGTTCTACATCATCACAGCCAAGACTGGCATGAACTTTGAGTACTACCGTACATATCATAATATCAAGTCGGAGTACGACAGATGCGATAAGAAGGAGTACTACCATTTCCACCAGGCATTTGCAAGAACAGAGGGCAATGTGGATGAGATTAAGAGTTTGTTGCCACTTGGTGCATCAAATGCTACAATCGCAATGCTTAAGTTGATGATTCTTGGAAGCTACGACGAGGCAACAATGAAGAAGTTCATTGTCATTCCAGACAAGTCTTATTTGGAAGGCATCTACGGAGCAACTCCATTTGAGGTAAAGAGCAATGCTTCTGCAGTTTGGGCTACAGATATGTCGCTTGAGGTTCAGGGCGACAAGAAGATCCAGATCAACATTGCTGAGAAGGGACGTCGTTTCACTCCAAGCTACAGCAACCTATTCTATACAAGTTTGAGCAATGAGTTTGCTAAACGTTATTTGAGCGATCACTACGATAACTTCATCGAACGTTATATGCAGGCTGTCAACGCATTGGATAACAATATCTTGGTGTCAGGATTCAACGCCGCAAAACAGAAGGTAGAGACTACACTTGATGCCAAGTACAGAGAGGCTCGCACAGCTCAGAGTTTCCAGGAGATGGAGACATTGAAGGAGATGTTGCGTGTGCTTAACGATAAATTCAAGACATTCGAGGATTTCACTTGTAAAGACTGATGACTCCAGTTTGGATTATAAATCTTAATGAGGATATAGATGTTCGCAAGAGGTTGGCGGAGAATCTCCGCAAACTTTCTCGCGAGCAACGTCGCTGTTGGCGTGTGACCAACCTTGCCAATCGTCGTTGTGCCAGAGGAATTGATGACAAAGATTCTTTTGACGCAATGATTGAGTATGCGGTAAGGGAAGGGCAGCGTATGGTGAACTATTTCCTTGAAAAGGGTTTTCCGTTCATCAATCTTCAGGTAAGTATTCTCGGAAATGCAGAGGAGAAGCTGACTCAGCAGATTTTCCATTTGTTGCCATCCATTTTGGAGGAGAAATTCGGAAATATTCTTTCGACACATCTCAACCGTGGATTGGAGCAGACGGGATTTTTATGTGTGAAGGAGTCAATCAACCAGTCGCATAGTCAGGAGCATAAACGTAAGTGTGTGGAGTTTCTTGAACAACTTAATGCGATGATGGCAAAGAAGAAGTTTGCAAGAGTCGTGTTGTATCAGGAGAATCAATACGTTGCAAATCGATTCTATTGTCAGCTGCAAACCAATGAGTTGACTGATTTATTGTTCCAATATCTAGTGTCGATCTATTTCTGTGGAGAGAACGACGCTACTATATTTGGCAACGATCTTGCCACTCAGCATGGCTACTATTCGCTTGGTGCCACATCCGTCTTTTATGATGGCAAGGCGCAGCATGATATGTATGCGTGGGAGATCCGACGCAGTTTATTAAAGGCATTGGTGCGAGATGATAATCTCAACTACGACTACATCACTGAAGATATCATTGGAGATGATGAGATCGCACGTAATGTGTCGAAAGTATCAGGAAAACTAAAAGCTGGATGCGATCTTGGTGAGGTTTTCGATAAACTTTATGAGAACCCTGATCCACATCCAATTGACGATTTCTACAGATATAATCTTCTACGTGATTATTTCCAGAACTATTTGAAACATCTTCCTCCAACTTTGGTAAAGAGACACCAACAGATTTCATATTCGTTGAGATATAAGGCTGTCGACACTATGGTGAAGAATCGTGAGGCGATTTATGAGCGTGCAGCAAGCACAATTCGTGAGTCGGCATCATACTTCATCGGAAGCACTTATAATCCAGATGTCACTCTGCCTCAGACACTTGCGTATTATGATGCTATGCAGGAAGAGATATGCAAGTATAAAGAGCAAGCGAAAGAAGATAAGGAGGATATAGCAAAATGTCCTAAATTTATAAAAGACTTTTACCTTGATTTCAAGGATGATGAAGATAGGACAACACAACAGCGAACTGTTGATCTTGTGAAGGAATTGAGTGCTGTGATTGAATATGAGCCGACATTGCTCGGATTGTTTGCCAAAACATCAGTGTTGAGTGTCATCATAGTATTTGTGCTTATCAACGTCGTGCCTTATCTTTTGAACGAAATACTTCCAGCTATAACGGATTTATCAGCTTATAGCACTTATTATAATGTCATGAGACCGGAATATTCATGGTTTTGGGTCACTATTGGAGCCGTAATCCCGTGGATTGCATCGTTTGTGAAGTATTTCCGTAACTATAAGTACGTCAGAAAACTGAAAAAGATGCTTGTTGCCAACACATTGCTTGAGGTAAACAACAATATGCGCAAGGATTATGAGGATCAAGTGGATTATCTCTACAATGATCTCTACGATTTCTGTTCTCAGCAGAAACGTCATGTCCAGAAACTAATTGATAAGGCAAAATCTGAGTTGGCTCAGGATAAACCAGAATTCTGGACTGTCGATGTGAAGGAGACGATGTTCAACCAGCATCTTACTCAGGCTACGTTCAATGGAGAGAAATTAGTAAAAGACAAATTCTTGCTTGAGCCTATGCTATATCTTAATCGAAAGACAAACAAATTGTCGGAGCTTACAAAGGCAGACTACAAGGATATGCTTCAAAAACTCTTTGCGGACAAGTTTGTTTCTGAGATAGTCACACTTCCTGGAAATCAGTTGTTTGATAAGAAAGATGCTGATTTTGAGGTAGAAAGAGCTGATGAAGATTATAGTTTGTTGATTCGTCGCATAGAAAAATGCTTCACTGATAATCTGCCGAATGTGCCAAAAGACTTTGAAGATTTCCACCGTGACTATGGCGACAGTATAACATTCCGTCCGCTTTATAAGATGGCGGATCTCAACGGAATGTTCGTCACTACAAATGAAGAAGAGCCTATGTTGCTTCGTGCTGCAGACAAAGAGTTTGCGGTGAAAGCTAAACATGAGCTGTTTGAGATGGATGAAGCACGTCAGTATGAAGTAGGACCATTGGTTTGCAAACATCATGAGACAGATCCATATCTGTTTGTTTTGACATGGCAAAAGGTTGAAGACCAGATTGATTGGCGATTGAAGTGTAATTATGAAGGTGAGACGCGAGACATTGCGTCTTCTGAATCAGCTTCTTCATATAGAGACGAGTTGTTGTGTCGTTATCTTGGCGAGTCAACAGATGATGAATTTACTCCGTGGGATGATCTCGGTGGAATTAATTACGAATATAAGGCGTAAGTGAATTGATATGAGTGATCTAATATTGATATTATTGGCAGCGATTCTCGGTCCAGTGCTTCTTTACGCATTGGCCTGCTTTATATGGTATAAATTAAGGCCACAAGCATACGCTGAAAAGTGTAAGATTGTGCGAGAAAGCGATTCTTTTGCCATATACGACGACACGTTCCCAAGAACGGTAAATCCCGTCGGTCATATTTATATCAAAAATAATAAGGCAGAAATCCATATCAGAAAAACTTTTGAAGACGACGTGGTTGTGGACTACGAACCAATTGAGTCGTGGGTGGCCAACGACGAGGTTTTCAAAGGTTGTATGGTAGGCGTGACTGGTGTTGATGAGTCAGCAGGTAAATTGTCATTTGAGACAATAAAGGATTGGTTCCATGCATTTTTCTCACGTTATGACTATAAAGTGACGATTAATAGACCAACGTCAGATGGAGATACTGAACTAGAAGTGCCAGATGACGTAGATCTTGATCCAGAAGATGGAATCGACGCACCTAAGAATAACGCAGAAATAAAAGTAGAGGATAAGGAAACCTACAAAATTCGTGAGTTTGGTACACTCAAGGAAAATTTGCAGCAAATCCTACCGATGCGAAAACTGTTGTGCGGATACCTTGCCATCAAAGAAGATATTCGTAGGCGATATGACACCACTGTTACAGACGGAGGATATTCACGTAACAAACCATCTATTTTCGACACGACATTTCTTGCACTGTTGATCTTTATTGTGGTGTTCATTGTCAAAGAATTGTGCATACCTTATCCTGCTGACGACAAGTGTACGATAAGATTTATGCCTCATGGAATAGCAATGTCTCTCACATACTTTCTTATTTGGTTTATTTTGTATGAGATTCATGTTGAAGTGTCATTAAAAAATACAAAATTCACCCAATTTTTGAGTCTATTGAATAGATGGACTGGTATGAACGGTCCATTCTATTTTATGTTATTCTTTTTGTTTGTTGGAACCTGTTTCTATACATCGGTGGATCTCAATTGGATTATTCTGTATTTCTTATTTATAATCTCTTTGGGTGCATTCAATAAACATAATTTTAAGGCATGGAAGGTTGATGACCCATTGGTTCCGATGATAAGGCAAAATGAGATAGATGATAATAAAGTCGACGACGGTGCTGAAGATCCAAATCCGAATCCGTTGTTGTTTGCCATCAACCATTATGATTGGACTATTTCAGGAATGAATGCCAATAATAAGGTTTTGCTACAGCTGAAGTTTGACAAGTCGGAAATGGCAAGATTGACTAATAATTATGATAATTCCGAACTTTTGAATTCCGACGGTGATCCAGCCGATGTGGCGAGATATTACGTCGAGGCGGAGAAAGACTCATTGCACATGAAGAAGATCCGTTGGTTTGTGGACAACACCACAATCGGAAAAGGATTGACAAGTGTTCAGAAGATGCAGATGATTCTTGATTTTGTTCAAGATAGAGAGTCGTTTGAAAGAGTGGAGGAGATCTTGACTTCTGGCAGACTTCGTTCGGCTGAGGAGATTCTCTACAGCAAGAAAGCCACTGCTATGGATCGTGCTGTGCTCGCGTCGACAATCTATGCCACAATGGGTTACAAAGTCAATATACTTCAGGCTCGTGACGGCAGAGTGGCATTGGAAGTGGCGGAAAGCGAGAATGTCTGCAAAGATTTGTGTGGAGTGATTCGAAACGACGTCTTCTCATATAACGATGCCGTCTACTACGTTTGTGATATGCAGGCAGATGGTTTTGTGATTGGCACAATTCCGTCTTTCAAGAAAAGCGATTTCATAAGACGTATTGTGATTGCGTAATAGAGAAGAAATAAATAATGAATGATAATAATGCCTCTGCGTATGATGGTCTCCCAATGCCACGTAGAGTCTTTTCGGTCATAACAGTATCATTGGGAGTGACGTTGGCGATTCTCGACACCACAATCATGAACATCGCCTTGCCGTCAATGTCCGTCAGTATGAGTTTGACAGAGGCTGACACAATCTGGATAGTCAACGGTTATCAGCTTGCGATTATCATGTGCCTCTTGTCTATGTCAACTATAGGCGAGATTTTCTCATATAAGAAAGTCTATATGTTTGGACTTTCCGTTTTCACCATCGCATCCATTGTTTGTGCATCTGCAAATGGATTAGCCTCATTGGTTGCAGGAAGAATGTTACAAGGACTAGGAGCTTCGGCAATGATGGCAATAAATATGACGTTGTTGCGACTCACGTATCCTAAGAAAATCTTGGGAATGGGAATAGGATTAAATGCGACGTTGGTGGCTATAGCGTCGGTTTTAGGACCATCGTTGGGAGCCTTGATCTTATCGTCGTTGACGTGGAAATGGCTATTCTTGATTAATATACCGATTGGCATTTTAGCGTTCATAATTGGCTTCTTCGCGTTGCCTGAAAATGTGGTGAGATCCGAGCGAAAGTTGCCGAAATACGACATGGTGATGAACGCCATGTTCTTTGGTCTGCTCATCATGATTGTCCAAGGATTTTCGCATGGATTCAACACGTGGAGCATCGTCGGAATTGCATCTTCATGCTTAATTGTTGGCTATATTTACCTAAATCGACAGTTTAAGCATGAAATTCCACTTTTGCCTATAGACCTTATGCGAATACCCATTTTCAGTTTGTCGGTAATGACCAGTATCGCATCTTTTACGGCTCAAATGTTGGCGATGGTATCCATTCCATTCTTCTTTGAAAACACGTATGGATTCAGCGAGTCAGAAACGGGAATGTTGTTCTCCGCATGGCCCTTCACAATCATGTTTGCGGCTCCGTTGGCAGGCTCATTGATAGGCAAAGTCAACGCCGGAATTTTGGGTGGAGTAGGGTTGGCATTATTGTCGTTTGGATTGGCTATGTTATCACAGTTACCAGAGTCACCGACATATATTGATATCACATGGAGATTGGTATGTTGTGGATTTGGATTCGGAATGTTCCAGTCGCCAAACAACAATGTCTTGATGACATCGGCTCCACTAAATCGTAGTGGAAGTGCTAGCGGAATGTTGGCGATGGCACGATTGATCGGACAGACGACGGGAGCAACCACCGTCGCACTATTATTCCATCTGTTTGACGGATGTGCACCTCGTTATGCATTATATTTAGGATCAGCAGTGGCATTGGTAGCGGCAATTTGCAGTGTCAGCAGATTGACGTTGAAGAGAGAATGAAGAATTAGAGTTGATATAAATATATCTTATGTGTGAGGTGGATTCCAAATATAAGTTAGTGATTTGAATCAGGTAAGAATCAAGTGTGTTTTAACATTTTTGACCTATAAGTCTTTTTTCATTGGCAATGGCAATCTATGAATCAATTATTCTAAAATATTTGAAAAGAGGAAAGAATGCTTTTCTATTATCTTTTTGCATTATATGGACATCTTGTGGAGAAAAGTCCATTGATTCATTCAAAAAATCTGATTTTTTGCTAGATAGTAATAATAACAATGTAAAAATTGATACTTTTATGAAGGTTGAGAAAACATATATCAGAAATAGTTATAATGCTGAAGAGTGTGACCATGCATTTAATATAATGCCTGATAATTGGTATGTCCTAATCGAACAAAATTATCAAGATTCATAT